>DATDHK010000001.1:0-1617 GCA_036521635.1 Bryobacteraceae bacterium
CGAATCGGCCGTCATCTCGATCGTCGGAGGCGCTCTCGGGTGTCTTCTCGCGTCGGGCATTTGTGGCGTGATGCGCAACGGTCCAGGAGGAAACTTCATGGCGGCGCTGAGAACTTTGAACATCTCGCCGCTGGTGGCCGCCCTCTGCATGGGTACCGCATTGTTGATCGGGCTCATCAGCTCGTCCTTGCCCGCTTGGAGCGCATCGCGCACCAGCATCCTCGATTCGCTTCGCAGCACAGGCTAGAATGGCGATCCCGGTTTCTTACAATTTGCGCAACCTGGTCGTTCGAAAAATGACGACCGTTGTCACGGCGCTTGGAATCGCGCTCACGGTGGCGGTGTTGCTGGCTGTGCTGGCGCTGGTCAACGGGTTGAAAACGGCATTTCAATCTTCCGGAAACCCGCTGCAGATTCTGGTAATGCGCAAAGGATCGAACGCCGAGTTGAGCAGCGCAGTCACGCGCCAGGTATTTCAGGATCTCAAGCCGCTGGCGGGGATCGCGCGCGACGGCAACGATCCCATGGCGTCGCTCGAGTTGGTGACCGTGATCAATTTGCCGAGCGTGGACAGCCCGACTGGCATGAACGTAACATTGCGCGGCTTGCTTCCCATGGGCGTCAAGATGCGCGACAATCTCAAGCTGCAAGACGGCAATTGGTTTCGCACCGGGCAGCGTGAAGTGGTTGTGGGAAAATCCGTTGCGAAGCGTTATCCGGGAGCGCGTTTAGGACAGAAGCTGCGCTTCGGCCGCGGCGAATGGGAAGTAGTGGGCGTGATGGATGGCGGCCAATCGTCCATTAACAGTGAGATTTTCGGCGACTTGAATCAGATCAGTTCCGATTTCAACCGGCCCGATGGTCTCAGTTCCGTCTTGCTGCGCGCCACCGATGCAGCCACGGTTCCGGCGTTGATCAATACGCTCAATGACGACCGGCGGCTGGGTGTCAACGCGCTCACGGAGAAGGAATACTACGAATCGCAGACCAACTCCGGCGCTGTCTTGCAATACCTGGGAATATTTATTTCAATCATCATGGCCATCGGCAGCAGCTTTGCCGCCATGAATACGATGTACGCGGCTGTGGCGCGCCGCGCCCGCGAAATAGGCACTCTGCGCGTGCTCGGATTTTCGAAGGGCGGCATTCTGACCAGCTTTCTGCTGGAGTCGCTGTTGCTCTCGGCGATCGGCGGCGTAGTCGGCTGCCTGCTCGTGATTCCGTTGAACAACATCACAACCGGCGTCGGCAGCTTCGTTACGTTCAGCGAGATCGCGTTCAACTTTCGCGTGAGCCCTTCAATCATGCTCACCGGCATAATTTTCGCGCTTCTCATGGGAACGCTCGGCGGGCTTTTCCCGGCGAGATCGGCTGCGCGAAAAGAAATCCTTATGGCCTTGAGGGACATCTAATCGGGTATGCAGCCGGACCTCAAGAGTCTGCGAATCGACCGATCGCAGAAGCCAGTAGATCAGCCCGCGCCGTGGGCGGTGCGATGGATTTTTATTGGCGTGGGAATTCTGATTGCGCTGGGAGCGGCCCGTTTCATTTACGGAAAGCTGACGGCGGCCACCGAGGTGAACATCGTGCGCGTGCACGCCGCCGCGCCTCTGGTGG
>DATDHK010000002.1:0-2940 GCA_036521635.1 Bryobacteraceae bacterium
GTTTGCGTTGAAGTGGTTCGGCCAGTAAATCGGGCCACCTACGTTGTAGCCCACGGTGTTGTAACGGTATCGCTGGCGGGCTATGCCTTGGCGGTTGTTGAAGAAGTCATTCGCATTCATCGCCTCGTTGCGGTTGTAGTAATAAGCGCCGCCGTGAAATTCCTGGGTGCCGCTCTTGGTGATGAGATTGATGACACCTCCGGACGCCGTGCCGTATTCGGCTGTGTAGGAGTTCATGAGCACTTTCACTTCGGCGATCGCATCCATATTTATGGGCGATTGAGCGTTGCTGCCGCGCGCGGTGTTGCCGGAAATTCCGTCGATGTTCAGTGAGTTGTACTGTTGGCGCACGCCTTGCATGGTCGGCGTGCCAAACGCGCCGAGGGTGTCGCCGCCGGTGGCGTCGTCCACCACTCCGGGCAGGAGCTGAAGCAGCGACATCACATCGCGGCCGCGCGACATAAGATTCGCGATCTGTTTGGAATCGAGCAGGCCGGAGCGCTCGGCGCTCGCGGTCTGCACCTGCGCGCCGGTTGCTTTAACCTCGACAATTTCGGTGACTGCGCCGACCTCAAGTTGCAGGTCGGGGATGGCCAGGCGGTCGGAGGCGGCGAGGTGCAGGTCCTTCTTTTCGGATTGCCGGAAGCCGGGCGCCTTCACCGACAAAGTATAGGTGCCAGGTTCCAGGTCGGGAAACACGAAATCGCCCGAAGCGTTGGTAGCGAAGTTTCGCGTGCTGCGGCTTACCTGGTTCGTGACACGAACCTCGGCGCCGGCCACCGCGCTGCCGCTGGGGTCTAACACGCGGCCACTGATTGTGCCGCTGGAACTCTGGCCAAACATCGTTGCAGTGAAGATCGCGATGGCCGCGGCAAACGTGAGATGGCTACACAGGCATCTGGTGAACATTGGATTCCTTTCCAAAAAGCGCAATTCTTTAGCGCTAACCGCTTGGAGACAGTGTACACCCGTTTGCCCTTCGGTTGTGTGTCACGGGGAAGATGCAGACGACAAACGACGATCGTCTGCACTACTAATTTTAGTGCTCGATCGGGAGGCCAAACGAGTAGAGCGTGTTGTCGTACGTTCCGAAATACACGCGGCCGTTGGCTACCGACATGCCGGCGAAATGCGTGAATGAGGTTATGCTGTCGGCGCTGGAGTAGAGTTCTTTTCCGGTTTCCGCATCGAGCGCGTAGAGCACCGCGTGCACCGATTGTTCGGCGCGCTGCTGTGAGCTGAATAGTCCGCCTTTATTCTCGTTCGCTTGCCGGACAAATTCGCCGCTCGAAAGAGCGAACACAACACCATTCGCGATTACGGGCGGGGCGGGGATGATCAAATCGCGCGAGACCCAGGCTGGAGACAAAACAGTCTTGCCATTTTTCTCTTCCACCTTGAACGCTACGATGCTGCCGTGTGGCGCGTCGCCGTTAGTCATCGGGTATTTCACATTTTGCGTGAGCGGTCCCCAGATGGGCGCCAGCAACCAGCGCACGCCGTTGGGATCTTCCCAACTGGCCAGACTGCCCCAAATTCCCAGTCCCGCGAAATCCACTTCCTCATTCGCCAGCAACTCCGTCCGGAATAACGGCGTGCGATGATCGGCGCCGCCGAGGGCTTTTGAATCGAGCAGATAAAGCCGGCCTTCCTTGCCCGCGGCGGCGATCAGGTCGCGGCCCTGATACGGGAAAACTACGGGAGTGACGTTCATGTCCAGATCGCGCTTGGTGATCCACACGCGGTTGCTGGGAGTGTACCAATCTTTGAGTTTCAGGTCTTTCGGCGACAGCGCGACGACGGTGTCGGAGTATATTCCTTTCGGCGGATCCCACTTTCCGTCGCCGATTTCCGCGTAGATGGTTCCGTCGGCGCCGATGGCGGCGCCACCCAGTCCCCAAATTCCTCCGCCCTTGGTGGCGAACGATTCGACCTTCTTTTCGGGAGTGTTCAGATCGATGGACCAAACACCGTTCGGATTTCCGCCGCAGCCTTGCGCGGTGGTGGAATAAATAACATTGTCGATCATATTCAAGCTGTAGGGCTTGCCGTTGGGCGGGAGGAATTTCGCGGGCGGCGCCATGTCCTCGCCATTTGAAAGATTGAGTTGGTGGAGAGTGCCGTCGCTCGAGACGGCGAAGAGCGGCTTTACTGGGAAGATGCTGGCCGGGCGGGGCGGAGTTGCTGCATTAGGGGCTGGCGTTGCCGGATTTGCCGGGCGGCCGGTGAAAGTGAGCGGTGGAGGGATTACCGGGGTGGCGGTCAGTCCACCGGGACACAGCCAGTTGGAGTTTTTCGCTTGCGGCGTTTCCGAGGAATAGGAGAAATGTTTTCGCCATAGGATCTTGCCCAAGTCCGCGTCGATCGCATAGATGTTGTCGGAACTTCCGGCGACAATCGCGAGCTCCTTGAAGCCACGATTGGTGATCATGTTGCCCACGATGAGGGGCTCGAAGATGGAGTAGAGCGCCTTCTGTTCATTGTCGAGCTGGAGCTTCCAGAGCAGTTTGAAATCCTTCACATTTTCTTTGGTGATGGTGTTTTCGTTTTTCTGCCAGCCGGTGCGCTGCGGGTTGCCGCTGTGGGTAAACCAATCGACCACGCGGCCGGTTTGGGCGTGTGCGCTGACGAGGGCGAGGCTGAAGCCGAGAGGAAGGATCAAGGACCGAGTTCGCATGGATACTTATTATCGTACTCAACTGTTCTTGCGGCTGCCAGACAAATCAGGTAGCGTAGAAGTACGGTGAGGTGCGAGAGCGGTTGAATCGGGCGGTCTCGAAAACCGTTGAACCTTTGCGGGTTCCGTGGGTTCGAATCCCACCCTCACCGCCAGAATATAATCAATGGTTTAGGAAAAAATCGAGAGTTTCATCGGGCAACATCGGACAATCCGTTGTGCAATGAAGCATGGCGCTTAGGCTCTATCGCCGCCATCGCCGG
>DATDHK010000003.1:0-5371 GCA_036521635.1 Bryobacteraceae bacterium
CGCGAATCAGCTTGTCGATCTCTTGCGCCTGCGCGGTGAAGCGCTGTTCGTATTCGGGCTCGCCGCCGAGTCCGGCGATGGTGACGTAGAAGGTCGCGGCGTGCAAAGCGCCGAACGTAAATGCGAGCGCGGCAAGGCGCCTCATACTACACCCCATCTTCTTCGCAGCAGCCATTCAGCGCAGCACAGCAGCAGGGCCATGAAAAACACGATTGGCATGTCCCACAAATCTTTGGTTTCGCGCACTGTGATTCCGGCGTCGGAGTAAGAAATGTCGTCGCCCAGCTTGGCGGCGTCTTTCGGACGATAGTAGCGGCCGCCCGTCTGCGTCGCCAGCTTTTCCAGCAAGTCGCGATTCTGTTCCAAATGGAAATTCTCGGCGACGCCGTTCTCGCGCCGCAACGTCACTACATCGCGTCCCAATTCCTGCTGCCCGCGCCGCGCGGTGAGCTCCACGACATAGGAGCCTGGGCGGCCAGCGTCCCAATCGGCCGAATACGCGCCCTGCTCCAACGGATCGGGATGCATCTCCGCCGATTGCACCGCGCCGTCCGGTCCAAGGATTCGCGCTTCCACCTGGGCATCGCTGGTGGGCAGATAGGTTGTGTCGCGAACTTCGGCGCGCAAATGCGACCGGCCGTCGTCGAAAAGCACGGGCCGCGCCGTTGAGCCAACTACGCGAGTAGGCGTGTCGCTAACCAGCCAACGCAGCATCTGACGCCAGAAAAGTTCATGGCTCATATCTTCCAAAGGTTGCAGCATCTGCCATCGCCAATCGCCGCCGGTAGCGAACACGGCGGTTCGGCCGCGCCCGTATTTTTGTGTCACCAGCAACGGCAGCTTGCGTCCGCCGACGGTCATTTCGGCGAGCGTCAAAGCGCCCGGTTTCGGAACACCGGCTTCCTGATAATTCATCAAATACGGCAGCTTCTTCCAACGATTGACGTTTGAATCCGGATTTTCGTCGATGCGCGCGATGAGACTCTCGCGCCCCGCGGCCGTCAATTCTGGAGACGCCGGCTCGCGATGAAAAGTGTTTTTGTGGTTCGGCAGATGCACTGGAAGAAGATCCGAAAACGGCGGCTTATCATAACCGCCATCGGCCAGCGATGCGCGTCCGCCCAGGAACAGCACGCCGCCGCCACGCCGGTCCACGAACTGCTGGATCAATTCCTGCTGAGCCGGCGTGAAATAATTGGCTTCCACGCTGCCGAAAATCAAACCCTGGAATGCGAACAGCGTTTCCACCTTGGTTGGGAATCCGTCCTTCAATTCCGCATTCGCGTTCGGCGGGGCCTGCGTCAGCAGCTTGTTCTGCGTGGTGCGGACAATGCTGGTCAGCTCGATATTCTTGTCGTCTTCCACAGCCCGTCGAATGAACTTGTAATCCCAGCGCGGCTCGCCTTCCATATATAGGACGCCCGGTTTCGCGCCATCCACATTCAGCACGCGAGTCTGCTTGTTGTTTTGCTTGTTCTCTTCGTCGCTGAGCGGATCGATGGAGAATTCCAAGTTTTTCACTCCGGCGTCTCCGGCGTTGAACAAAATCGATTCGGTTTGCGCCGGGCCTTCTCCCTTTAACGTAATGTCGCGGCTGGCCAGAACCTTTCCGCTTTCACGCACCGCCAACTTGGCCTTCCCATTGTTGAACCCAAGCTGATGAAAACTTACTTGCGCCTCCAGCCGCGACTTGGCCAGCGACCGGCTGGGCAACAGAACGTCGGTCACTTCGATGTCGTGCGCCATCTGCTCCTGCCCAAAGCCCACGGTATGGATGGGAATGCGCTGGCGCTTGATCTCGGAGATAGTTTCCAGATTGATGCCGCCGGTATTGTCCGCGCCGTCGCTCAGCAGCACCACCGCGCCGATGGGCAAGGTGGCCGAGTCCGCCAGAACTTCCTTCAAGTTGTCGCCGATGTGCGTCGCGGGCGACGTCGCGTTCAATTGCTCCAGCTTTTCGATTCGTTCCAGATGATCGCCCAGCCGGTAGAGCCGCACCTGAAACTTCGATTGCAGGCTCTTGATCAGGCCGCCGTTCAGGGTCTTCAGCACCTGATCTTTTCGGGACTGGCCGTCTTCAACCGTGGCCATGCTCTTGCTGTCGTCGATTACTACCGCAACGATATTCTGCTGCGGCCGCAACGTCGCAATGCTGAGAGCGGGCTGCCATAACAAAAATAGTAAGAGGCAAACCAGCAACGTTTCGAGCAGCCACACCACGGCCGTGCGCGCGCCTCGCATGGAAGGCGCGATGACGTTACGCCGGCTCCAGATGGTCCAGCCCAGCCCGGCGGCGGCAGCCACGAGCGCCATGGTCAACGCCCAGACCGGCCATTGTCCCAGGAGCACAAAGCTGCCTTTGGAAAAGACGGTGGGCGGGTATTTGAATAAGAACTCGAACATTGGCCGTGGGCTCTCCTCAGTGCGTCATGGAATAGATGACGTAGTTGACGCCAATCCGGAAGCCCAGCGCGGAATACTTTTCGGGATATTGCGGATTGTCCGCGTGCTCCCAGGAATCGCCCAGGTCCATGTTATGGCAAATGGCGACCATGAGCCGCCCTTTGTCGTCGTAGATGCCGCGCCAGCGCGGCTCGAAGCCGTCATGTTCGTAAACCTGGCCGGTTCTGAGGAACTGCGCGCCCGGCACCTGGTAGCGGTCGTCCAAATCGAAGATGGTGTGGAAAATCGCATCCTTGTTGTCCAGGTCGACCACCGGCCGGTCGGGAAAAATCCGGCTCATGCTCGCCATAAAAATGCTCCATTCACGGGTACCATGGAAATCGTCGCACATGAAGAAGCCGCCGCGCAGCAGATAATCGCGCATCTTCTTGCATTGGGCGTCGGTGAGATTCCAGTAGCCGACTTCGACGCCGTACAGGAAAGGCCAGTTGTATACGTCGTCGCCATCGTCCAGGTCAATGGGCTGTTCGACCGAGCGCGCCTGCACGCGCGTGAGCCTGCGCAAGGCGGCTGAAAAATGCCGGTCGGAGCGCGGATAATCCATGGTCCAGCGTGGATAGCGCACGACGGCGGGATAGATCAGGCGTCCGAAAACCCATTCGGACTTCTCCTGCCAGTCCGGCGGCAACGGGAAGCCGTAGTACTCGATGGCGGGATATTCCCGGAATGGTTTTTGGTAGGCCAACAGCCCGCCAATCAAGAAGGATACCGCCAATGCGGCTGCAAGGGTCGTCCGGTAACGCATGAATTGAGGCCAGACAGGCTACAGAATAACATGCCGCTACACGTTAGGTGTCTTTCAGCGGGCATCCGGTTACATGCAATATTTGTTTTTGGCGGACGCGGCTTCACTCCCTGCGCAAAAGCGCCGTTGAGATTTGCTGGAGCGCCATTCGGTTCGAAGCTAGTGCGTTTACCCGATGAGTATGATTCAATAGAGTTAAATTACAAATTGATGCCGACGACGGGATTCAAGATCCGGAGAGACATGCGTGCCCTGAACCGGCGCGCGCGCGAATGGCGCATGATCTTCAAGGGCGTCGCGTCCACCGACCATCCGGTGATGGCGCACATTATTCCCATCCGGCGCTGCAATCTGGCGTGTACTTACTGCAATGAGTACGACGATTTTTCGAAGCCCGTTTCGGCCGAGATCATGTTCGGGCGGCTGGACCGGCTGGCCGATCTCGGCACTACGATTATCACTTTTAGCGGCGGTGAACCGCTGCTGCATCCCGATCTCGACCGGCTGATTTCGCACATTCGCCGCCGCGGGATTCTGGCCGGGATGATCACCAACGGTTACCTGTTGACCGCGCAGCGCGTGAAGCAATTGAACGACGCCGGCCTCGACCATATGCAGATCAGCATCGACAACGCGATGCCGGACGATGTGTCGAAGAAGAGCCTGAAGGTGCTCGACAAGAAGCTGCAAATCCTGGCGGAACATGCGCTGTTCCACGTCAATATCAATTCGGTGTTGGGCGGCGGGATTCATACTCCAGAAGACGCCCTGGTGGTCGGCAAGCGGGCATTGGAGCTGGGCTTTACGTCGACCGTTGGGATCATTCACGACGGCGGCGGACAACTGAAGCCGATCGGCGAGCGCGAGCGGGCGGTGTTCCTGGAGATGAAGAAGTTCGAGAAGAAGAATTTCTCGCAGATCAATTATTTTCAGAACGATATTGCCAATGGGCGGCCCAGCAATTGGCGCTGCCGGGCGGGGGCGCGGTATTTATATGTGTGCGAGGACGGGCTGGTGCATTATTGCTCGCAGCAGCGCGGGTATCCGGCCAAGCCGCTGGCCGAGTACACGGTGGCGGATATCCGGCGGGAGTATCTGACTGAGAAGGGCTGCGCGCCTTTGTGTACCGTTTCGTGCGTGCACCAGATTTCGTATATGGATTTCTGGCGCGATCCGCAGACTATTCAAAGTGCGATGCCGGCGGAGGGCTTGGTGCAGATCGAGCCTGAGCGCAGGATGGCTAAGTCCGCGCCGTAATTGTGGGGCAGGTTGTTAACCTGCTGCGGCGGATTGGCAATCCGCCTTCGGTTGATTCCGGAATTACTTACGGGCCGATTGCCAATCGGCCGCAGGTTAACAACCTGCCCTACAACGCTTGGTCCAGGTCGGCGATTATGTCGTCTACCGCTTCGATGCCTACGCACAGACGCACCAGGCCGTCGTGAATGCCCTGGCGCTCGCGCTGCTTGGGCGCGACGTCGCGATGCGAGGCGATTACCGGATACAGCACCAGGCTGTGGACGTCGCCCAGCGAAGTGGCGCGCACTATCAGCTTCAGCCGGTCCATGAAGCGGAACATCTCTTCCCGGCCCGCGTCTTTCAGTTCCAGCGTCACGATGGCGCCATACGGCCCGTCCGGCAGCAGTCTGCGAATCACGGCCGCGTCGGGATGCGCGGGGTCGGCCAGATAATGTACACGCGATACGCGCGGGTGCGAGCTCAGCCACGAAGCCACTCTACAGGCGTTGGAGCAATGCCGCTCCATGCGCAATGCGAACGTCTTGATCCCGCGCATGGTGAGATAACTTTCGAACGGCCCCAGGCCCGGCCCTATGGTGCGGCATAGGTTCCGTACTACGGCATGGTGCTCCTTGTCCGACACAATGATGCCGCCCAGCACGTCGCCATGGCCCGCCAGAAATTTGGTCACGCTATGCACCACCAGGTGCGCGCCAAGCTCGAGCGGACGCAACATCAGCGGCGTGGCGAAGGTGTTGTCCACAACGAGGGCGGCCCCGGCGGCGCGCGTCATTTCCGCGATGCGATCCATTTCGCCGACGCGCAGCAGCGGATTCGAAATCGTTTCCATCAACACGCAGCCCGGCTTGTTTTCGGTAATTTTCTGCTGGATTTTTTCAAGATCGCAAATGTTGACGAAATGAG
>DATDHK010000004.1:0-2469 GCA_036521635.1 Bryobacteraceae bacterium
GCATATTCCTGCAGACTGGCCCCGCCCGCCGAATACACAGTCATTCGCAATTCCAGGTCGGCGGAATGGCGCGGGTAAGTCATTTTGCCGGCCCGCAGTTGCTCCGGAGTGAGCGAATAATGCAGCGTTTCGCCGCCGTCCTTTATGTCCAGCGCCGCGCTGCGGGCGGCCTGAATCGACGCCGAATTCGCGTCCCATTCGATCTGGGCAGTCTGCCCGGACCCGTACGCGCGAAAAGAAAAAGGTTGATTGTACGGCGTGAGGAACCGCTCCTTTAGCAACATGCCGGCGATGATGAGCGCCAGCGAACCCGGTATCGCCCACAACCAGCCTCCGCGCCTTGGTGAACGCGGCTTCTGGGTGAGGAAGCGAGGCGGCTCGACGACGCGCGCTGGCTCAGCGGCCGCAGTGACGTTCGTGCTCTGCGGCTGTGGAGGATTGCGCGCCGCCGAAAGCTCCATTGGCAAACCGCGCGCCCGCCTGCCGGTCTGATCCAGCGCCAAAGGATGGTGCAGCGGCTCCACCACAAAATCCTTATAGCTCGATTCCGATCGCAAGCTCCCGTCGTCTTCGCGCAGGAAAAATCCCGCGCGCGCGGGACCGGCCTTGCTGGGCCGTAGCACCAGCGTTACCTGCCAAGGCGCCGGAAAGAAACCCTGGAAAATCTCCAGGTCCGAGTCGTTGAGAAAAATATCGCTGCGTGCATGCGAGAGAAACCAGCCGACCGGCTGCAGCCCCGCCAAATCGGAATCGGCCTTGGCCACTTCCAGCAAGCGCGTCAGATCGATGCGGTCCCGTGTCGACAGCCGCAGGCTCGGCCCGTGCGCGTGCTCACAGGAAATCGGACGCCAGGTTAATATCCGTACCGTGTTTTCGCGCCGCGAGCCGAACAGCACTCCGCCAACTTCGAGGCCGCCGTGGGACAACTGCTGGAGCCCGTCGCAAACCGCCGCGCGGATTTCGTCCAGCACCTCGAGTGGGTACTCGATGGTCGACTGGATCTCGGGAGTGCTCCACGATCCGAAAATGAATTCAGCCGCTTGTTCGGTCACTGGTGTGAATAGGAATAGCTATGGAAGCCGACGTCGTGTCCTCGCTGTCCGTCTCCACCGGGACCTCGTGCAGATGGTAATAAAACGTGATCCCAGCCATCGTAATGCTTACCAGAATAATTCCGGCAAACCAACCCACCGAGCGTCGATTCCAACTCTGCGGCTGTTCCACCAGTCCCGCGGTGAAGCGTACGCAGCACCAGGCCAGCGCCAGCACGCACGAAAGTTTTGAGTACCAGGGCAACAGGTCCATGTGACCCTGCCCGCCCACCTCGCTCCAAAGAATGACGATGGCGATCAGCGCCAGGAGAAATTCCACGGCGTAAGCGAAACGCATCCAGGACGGCGCTTCCCATGCTGGAACGGCCTCCGCAGCCGGCTCGGGCGCCAGCTCCTCCGTTTTCGCTTCTTCGATTCCGTCGCTCACTTCATACTCAACGTATCATGTTCTTTGGATAGATTCGCTATGGATAACATTACTTTGAAGCACACCGGCCTGAACGTCTCCCGCCTTTGTTTCGGGAACATGACGTTCGGCGGCCAGACGGACAAAGCGGCTGCCGCGAAAATGATCGGCCTGTGCCTGGATTCCGGCATTAACTTTCTGGACACCGCCAACGCCTACAACGGCGGAAAGTCAGAAGAGATGCTGGGCGAGTTGCTCGAAGGGCAGCGAAATAAGTTTATCCTCGCGAGCAAAGTTCGAAACAAGATGGGTGCCGCGCCCAACATGGCCGGCCTATCGCGGCAGGCCATTTTCCGCGCGATCGACGACAGCTTGCGCCGCCTCCGGACGGACTACCTGGACATCTACTATTTGCATCTGCCGGATTACGATGTGCCAATCGAAGAATCGTTGAGCGCCATGAACGATCTGGTGAAGCAGGGCAAAGTACGGCACGTCGCCAGCAGCAACTACAGCGGCTGGCAAGTGGTCGAGATGCTGTGGATCGCGAAACAAAACGGTTGGCCGGCGCCGTACATCAGCCAGCCGATGTACAACCTGATCGCGCGTGGCATCGAGCAGGAATATCTGCCCATGTGCAAGCAATTCGAAGTCTCGAACGTGGTCTACAACCCCTTGGCGGGCGGACTTCTCACCGGTAAACAGAAGCGCGAGGCGCCGCTAGCCGGCACCCGCTTCGACAACAACAAAATGTATTTGGACCGCTACTGGCGCCAGGCGAATTTCGACGCGGTAGACCAACTCGCTGGAATCGCAAACCAAGCCGGCCGCTCCTTGATCAGCCTGGCCCTCAACTGGATTTACCACCACACAGCCGCGGACTGCATCATCCTAGGCGCATCCCGCCTGGAGCACTTAGAACAAAATCTGGCAGCCTTGCGCGACGGCCCCCTGGACAAAGAAACCCAAACCCGCTGCGACGAAGTCTGGTCAACCCTACGCGGCCCAACC
>DATDHK010000005.1:0-16091 GCA_036521635.1 Bryobacteraceae bacterium
TTTCGGATTGGCCGGCATCATGGGTCAAATCGAGGGCGTGGAAGCGCGCAACGGCACTCCCGGTTATATGGCGCCCGAGCAACTTTCGGGCACCGAAGTTTCCGCGCAGTCCGATATTTACGCGCTGGGCGTGGTGTTGTACGAGATGTACACCGGCAAGCGTCCGTTCACCGCGTCCACGCGCGCCGAGCTGATCAAACTCGTTGAAGAAGGCGTGCCGCCCGCGCCCCGCAGCATCGTGAAGGACATCGATCCGGCGGTCGAGGGCGTGATTCTCCGGTGTCTGTCGCCCGATCCGCGCAACCGTCCAGCTTCAGCGCTGGCGGTTTCCAGGGCATTGCCCGGTGGCGATCCCTTGGCTGCGGCTCTCGCGGCGGGCGAAACGCCTTCACCGGAAATGGTAGCGGCCTCCGGACAAAACATCGGACTGAAGCCGGCTATCGCAGTCAGTTGCCTGGCGGCGACCATAATAGGCCTCGCGGTTTTCGCCGTCATTGCTCAACGCGTGAACTTGCTAACGAAGATCCCTTTCGAGAATCCACCGGAAGTTCTAGCACAAAAGTCCCGCGAAATCGTGCAGAAGCTCGGGTACACGGACCGTCCCGCGTCGACCGCTTATGGGTTCGACATCCGCGTAACAACAATCCGCTACTTAATTAGGAACTCCAAAGATTCCGATGTGTCCGCGCTGAAGCAGGGCCGTCCGCCGGCGATTGCGTTCTGGTACCGATCGAGTCCGTTGCCTCTTGCGCCACGCCAGCTTTCCGAAATCCCGCGCGTATCTCCCGACGATCCTCCGGACGACGTTCCTGGCATGCTGTACGTCACGTTGGAACCGCAGGGAAGGCTGATGGGTTTCAAGGCCCTGCCCCCGCAGTTCGACGAATCGAAAGGCCCGTGGCCGGCGCCGGACTGGACTGCTCTTTTTGCCGCGGCGGTTCTGGACCAGGCGAAATTTACTCCCGTGGATCCGCAATGGGCCCCTTCCGTAATGGCGGACGTGCGAGCTGCGTGGACCGGCGCATATCCGGAAACTCCCGCAATTCCCATCCGCGTGGAGGCGGCGGCGTTTCATGGAAAACCAGTGAGCTTCGTGCAGACATTGTCGTTTCCGGACGCCCCTCGCAGCTCACCGGCTTCGGGCGGCCATTCCGCGGGCGACTTGGTCTACGTGACACTCCAACTCATCGTCATCATTGGGCTGATTCCGTTCGCACGCTACAATCTCCGCCTCGGAAGAGGCGACATGCACGGCGCGATGTGCCTGGGCTTGTTCGGAGTCACAGTAGGGATGCTGGCATGGGTTGCGGGCGGAACTCATGTGGCCAGCGCGGCGGAAGCGGATCTTTTCTTCATGGCCATGATGCGCGCGATCTTCGGCGGTACGATGCTGGCATTTAACTACATCTCTTTCGAGCCATTCGTGCGCCGCAGGTGGCCGCAGACCATCGTTTCGTGGAGCCGCTTGCTGGCCGGTGGTTATCGCGATCCGCTGGTGGGAAGAGACGTGCTCATAGGAACCACCATCGGCATCGCAATGGCGTTGATTCAGGCCTTCGGTTCACTGTTGTATCGGATTGTGGGTATCCCGGCGGTCCGTGTTGCCGTCGACACCGTTGCGCTGCTCGGCGCAAGGCATCTGGCCGGAGAATTTCTATTTCTAGTCTCGGACGCATTGTATAAGTCGCTGGGGATTTTGTTCCTTATTTTTCTGACCCGCACGCTGCTGCGAAAACAGTGGCTCGCCGCCGGCGTCATCGTCATCGCGTTGGCGGCAATCAATGCAGCCAATTCCATCAACCCCTTCATTGGATGGCCTGTCAACATCGTCTTTTTCAGCGTGGCGATATTCACCTTGATGCGCTTCGGACTGCTGAGCATGGCGGTGGCGCTCTTCATTTCAATCTTCACGGGCCAGTTCCCGCTTACGGCCGATTGGTCGGTCTGGTATTCCGGCGAAATGGCGTTCACGGCGATGGCTGTCCTGGCCTTCGCGCTGTTTGGTTTTCGCACGGCCCAGGCCGGCCAACCTTTGTTCAAGCAGGAATGTAGAATAGACGCTTGAAACCCATTGACTTGAGTATGGAAAGTGCTTTACGATAGAAAGCACTATAACACTGGCCACGCTGTTGCCCCCAGCTTCCGCCACCTCGGGCTTTGAACGCTGGCATCGGCATTTTCTGGATAAGCGCAACGCCGAAGATTCATTCCCCTGGCGCGAGCCATACCGGCTGAGTGCCACCGAACTACAGACGGTGGGCCGTTCCATCCAGCAATTTCAACTGGGCGAATGGGCGCGTGGACGCGGTTTCAAACGTAGGGCCGCATGCCACTCCGTCCTTTCCGCAGACCGCTGGTTTCTGGCGGCGCTGGAACTATTCATCGCGGAGGAGCAAGGCCATAGCGGCATGCTGGGCCGCTTTTTGGACCGCGAACAAATCCCCAGGCTCGCTAACGACTGGCTGGATGGCGCGTTTCGCAGACTGCGGAAACTGGCCGGATTAGAGCTGTGCGTTTCGGTCTTGGTCACCGCCGAAGTTCTTGCGATGCCGTTCTACCAGGCGCTTCGGGATGCGACCAGATCGAACCTGCTCCGCTCCATTTGCGTCCGCATCTTATGTGACGAAGCGGCCCACCTGAATTTCCAGGCGCTGACCATCGGAATAACTCGCCGGCCCCTCTCCGGCCGCGCTCGGGCGCTGCGTTCCTGGTTTCACACGATGCTATTTCGCGGCACAGCGTTACTATTGTGGGAGCAACATCGCGTATTTCGCGCCGCAGGTTGGGACTTTGGACGCTTCTGGAAAGATGCCCGCCGATGGTTCGAGCTCTTGCAGCTACGAATTCGGCAAGCGTCCGATCGCGACTACACCGACGCTCTCAATGTCCTGAGGCTGGACTAAAAACCGGTCGCGCTATCTTCCCGCCCGCTTCAACACCACCTTCAAATCCATCGTCCGAATCAGCTTATGAAGATAATTCGGATGCAGTCCCAGCAGCTTCGCCGCCGTCTCGTGATCGTAGTTGGCTTGATCGAAAGCCTTGAGAACTACCTGCCGCTTGGCTGCCTCGACAGCTTCTTCATACAGCGTCGCCGAAACCTCCGCGGGGCGAGCTTCCCGGATTTGCTCCGGCAAGTCCTCCGCAAGAATCGTATCGGTGGATCCAAGCACTACCGCCCGCTCGATGGTGTTCTCCAGCTCTCGAACATTGCCGGGCCAGGCGTAGCTCTGCAAATACGCGCGCGCCGGCTGTGCGATGCCGGTGATCTTCCTTCCGCATTCGTGCGCGTATTTCTTGGCGAAATGTTCGGCCAGCGGCAACGTGTCCTCCGGCCGTTCGCGCAGTGCGGGCGCCGTTAAGGTCACCACGTTCAGCCGGTAAAACAAGTCCTGGCGGAACGCCCCGCTCTTCACCGCATCTTCCAGGTTACGATTCGTCGCGGCCAGCACGCGGATGTTCAGCTTGATGGTCTTGTTGCCGCCCACGCGCTCCATCTCGCGCTGCTGCAGAACGCGCAGCAGCTTGGCCTGCAGCAGCGGCGACAGCTCTCCAATCTCATCCAGAAATACCGTGCCGCCCTCGGCCATCTCGAGCTTCCCCTGCTTTTGCGCAACGGCTCCGGTGAAGGCTCCCTTTTCGTGGCCGAACAATTCGCTCTCCAGCAGCGTATCCATCAGCGCCGCGCAATTGATCGCGACGAACGGGCCGCCGGCCCGCAAACTGTTACGATGAATTCCGCGCGCCACCAGTTCCTTGCCCGTTCCGCTTTCACCCAAAATCAGAACGGTGGAGTTCGATGGCGCAACCTTGGCCATCTGGCGCTGCAGCTCAAGTAATCTCGCGCTGATTCCCACCATGTCGTGTTCGAGCTTCAGTACGGTTTGAAGGCGTTCGTTCTCTTCCTGCAGCCAGCCCAGGATAGTGGCGTTCTCCCACGCACTGGCCGCCATTCCCGCGATTGCGGTCAGCAACTGCAAATGGCCTTCATCAAACTTGCGATTCGGATCGGCGGATTCCAGATAGACCACGGCCGCCACTTCGCCGCGCACCATCAGCGGCGCTGCCAACACCGAAAGGCCGGCGGCATCGGCGTCCTCCATCCACACCGTCACTTGCTCATTGCATACGCGCGAGTAAACATCCGCATTCGGCTTCCACGGATCGGGCGCCGCGCCCGGAATCAGAACTCCGCCGCGCTCGGCCGGAATCAGCTCGATCAACAGCGAGGCAAGGTGATTCCGCAGGACTTCCGCGGCCGGCGTCCCATGCACGTCATGCAGGCCGCGAAAGGAATGCAGCATGGTGCTCACACGCAGCAACGTTCGCAGGTCGTGAATGGCGCGGAACGACGGCGGCAGCGACGAATTTTCGTCCGATGAAAGATAGACCGAGTCGCTGAGCCGCAGCTCCCGGGTCTTCGAATCGGGGTGTCCATCGCCGGCCGCGGCGTCTTTCGTCATCAGGTACAAAAACACAGAAGCGCCGATCCGAATTTCATCGCCGGGGCCGAGTTTCTGCTGGGTAACCGCCGTGCCGTTTACAAACGTGCCGTTGCGGCTTTCCAGATCGTTCAGCGTGCAAATGCCGCCGGCCCGCTTGATGATGCAATGCTGCCGGGAAACGGCGTGGTCTTCCAAATAGAGGTTATTCGACCCTTGCCGGCCGATAGTGTAGTCGCCATCGGGCAGCACCAGGATGGAACCTTTTAGGGGACCGCGCACCGCCACCAGTCTGGGCTCGATATCGCTCATCGTTCTTTCAACTCGCTAATCGAAATGCTACCGGATAATCCTTTTGATTCACTTCTCCGGGTTCGTTGCAAGATCCGCTTGAAAATAACGGACGCGTGCAATAAAAAAACTCCACGTTCTTGCAATCACTTAGGGTACATCGGCGGGCCGCCTCAACACCAGCAATGAGTTTTGGCGCGGGGATTGCACTTGTGAAGCGCGTACTCCGACGGAAACGAAAGAGCCACCGGGACGGCAAAACGCCCCGCAAATTCAACTTGGAGGTCTACCATGAAAAACCAACTTCGTCGCCTTTTGGTGACTATCGGACTCTCCGCTGTCCTGGGGAGCTCCTTGCTGAACGCCCAAACATCGGGAAAGATCGGCGCCGCCGACGTTCCATTCTCGTTCCGCATCGCCGACCGCGTATTGCCGCCCGGAAGCTACACCGTGACGGCCCGCGCCAACGGATTGATGGAACTTTGGAACACCGACACCCAGCAGGGCGTGATGGTCATGACGGGCGAGAACAAGTCCGGCCATTCCGATCCGAAACTGGTGTTCAACCGCTACGGCGACCGCTATTTCCTGTCGCAAGTCTGGTTCGGAAACGAGGACGCCGGCCGCATCCTGACGAAGGGTCACCTGGAGAAAGAAATCGCCGGAGTGGGCGGCAACGCCCCCGGCTCGCTGGCCTCCATCAGAATCAAGTAGTTTTTCTCAACCATCCCCAATCCCCTAATGGAGGAGCCGCCCCCTGGCTCCTCCTCTTTTTGTGAAGCCCAAGGATTACAGCGAAGAGGGCGATGCCCTCCCTCGACAACTTCCTCAGCGACTTTTCCACTGTCAAGCGGGAGCAGGCTATTCAATTCCTTACCGTTCCTTGAGCAACTGCCTCACGTCACGTTTACCGTGGAGTATCGCGACTATGATCAGCGGCTTATTGTCGATCCGATAGACGATCAGGTACGAGAAAACAGACCGGAAGCGAAGCTCTATACGTTCAGTGAGGTCGTCTCGCCGATGCCCCTGACCCGGCGTTCTAGCAATCGCGCGAAACTCGGCCACAAGTGATGCGATAACATAGCGCGCCACTCTGAAATCGTCCTGGGCTTCCACCGTTAGAACATAACGGCTCATCCAGTTCGGTGTTTATGCTCGAGTTCATCAAGCTCCGCGAGCAGCGCCGAAGAGAACGTATCCCCATCAACAACCTCGCCCCGTTCCGACTGCAAAAACCCTCGTTCAATTTTGGCGCTTGCTTCTTCTCTAGATAGGTTGGGCATCCGTTCCGCCGATCGCGTGACGATGGCAGCAAGCTCCTCGCGCTCGTCAAGTAATCTCTCAACGTAAGCGTCAATCGAAACACCTTCAGCTTGGGCAGTAGCTTTCAGACGTGCTTCGTTCCTGCTAGAGATATCGATGCTCATAATAATCCGTTCCCGTTAAAGCTTACAAGCCCATCTTACGCCGATGTGTACCCAGATCAAGTCCCCAAGCCCCAGCCCCCAGTAGCCAATCGATTACCAAATCCGCCAATCGATTCTCCCGCCCTCCCCCGCCTCCGCTAAATACCTGAAAACACAGCCCTCACCCCTTGGCGCAAGAATTGCCCTATACATCCGTGTAGCTCAGAACAGAAACCAGAAAAGGAGAACGGCAATGAAAACCGAATTTCGAAATTTCCTGATGGGCGCGGGACTCACAGTCATGTTATGGGCTCCGTTCCTTAAGGCGGAAGAGAGCTTGGCGGTAGCGAAAATTCCATTCGACTTCCAGGTCAACCAGACCTCCCTGCCGGCCGGAACCTACACCGTCATCATGGACTCGAACATCGTGACCCTCCGGTTACGGAACAACGACACCGGCAAATCCATCCTGGTGATGCCTCCCGGGCGCGATTCGAGCAAATCAGAACCGCGGCTGTCTTTCCATCACTACGGCAGCCACTACTTCCTGTGCGGAATTTATACCGGCGGCAATCCTGGCTACACCCTCAACAAGGGCAGCCGGGAGCGCGAGATGGAGCGTGGCGGCGCCACGGTCGCCATGGCATTCGTTTCGGTGGAGAGCCGCTAAATGATCCGAATATCGGAGGACGGGAACAAGTGGGCCGGCATGGACCGCGGGCTCCCGTTCATTTCGGAGGGGCGGAGCCGATCGTCGGGACGCGGCGATCGGTTCCTGCCAAAACTTGCCCTTGCCTTCGTGATCCTGGCATTGGGCCTGCTGCTAACAGATCTTTTCCGCATTCCAACGGCGACAGTACACGCCGGCACAACTTCCGGGAAGGCGGACAAATTGCATCGTCTTCCTTCGCACTCCTAACGGGCGGCCTTCCCTTCCGCCGCCCGCATTACCAGCAATAGATTCCCTCCGTAGATTTTTCGAATGTCGTCGGCGCTGTAGCCCTTCTCCAGCAGCGCTCTCGTCAAGTTGGGAAACTTCGAGACATCTTCCAGATCCTTCGGCGCGCAAAATATACCGTCGAAATCGCTGCCGATCCCCACCGCATTGATTCCCGCGATTTTCACGATGTGATCGATGTGCGCGACCACGTCGGCGAGCGTCGCCGGCGGCACCTGCTTCCGGTATTGCTCCATCAACGCTCGATCGTTCTCCGCGCGCGCGGCGGTCATCCTCGGAAGCAATTCCCTGGACGCATCCGCGGTCTTTTGTGAAAGAAACTCGCATGCGAAATTTACCTGTACCACGCCGCCTTTCTTGGCCAACGCGACGATCATCTCGTCCGTCATGTTGCGCGGGACATTCGATAACGCCCGGCAGGACGAGTGCGAAGCGAAGGGCGGGGCACTGCTCACTTCCAGCGCGTCCCAGAAAGTCTTGTCCGCCACGTGTGAAATGTCCACCATCATCCCCAGCCGGTTCATTTCGCGCACCACCTGCTTGCCAAAATCCGTCAATCCGTTGTGATGTTGCACGCCTGCTTTGTCCATGTCGCCGGAAGAATCGCCCCAGTTGTTGGTGTTTGAATGAGTGAGCGTCATATAGCGGATGCCCAGCGCATAGTAATCGCGCAGCAGGCGCAGACTGTCTTCGATGGCATGCCCGCCCTCGATGCCCATGAGCGCCGCGATCTTGCCCGTCTTGTGAATGCGCTCGATATCGGCGGCGGTTGTGGCGAATTCAAAATCCTGCGGATACCGTGCAAGAATGTCGTGCCGCACGGTGTCGATCATCTCCAGCGTCCGCCGCGCGGAATGATTCCCGTTGGTGTAAGTGCCGGATACGTACACCGCGAAGAATTGCGCCCCCACGTTTCCCTCCCGCAAAGCGGTGATGTTGGTATGCCCGTCGTTCTTGGCCTTGCCGATGTCGTAGCCATCCACGGTGCGGCTGGTGATGTCGTTATGCGTGTCGATCAGCAGCGCAGACTTATGGATTCGCTGCACCTCAGCATCGGAAACCTGACGCGTTTGCGCCAAGCACAAGATCCCGGTAAAAAACAGAAAGCCAATTCGTCTCATGGCAAAAACTATAGCGCACTGGAATCCACCCCACCTGGCATCTCCCGCAGATTCCGCACTGGCGACGCAATCAGCCACATGCTCGAACCCAGCAGCCCGCACACCGCGATCGCGTAGGTGGCGCGCATCCCGAATTGCCCCGCCAGAATCCCGCCCAGCATCGCGCCAATCGGATAAACGCCGCGCCCCATCAACTGCATCGCCGCGTTGACTCGTCCCAGCATGTTCTCCGGCGTAACCGTCTGCTGCAACGTCAGCTCGTTGACCAGGTATGTGGCAAACGCAATATCGCCCAGAAGTTGCGACGCCATCAGAAATACCAGCGGCCACGGCGCCGGCCCGCGCGCCAGCGGGATCAGCGCCAAAGCAAACACCAACACCAGGACCGCGCCGATGAATGTCCTTCCCAATCCCAACCGCCGTCCAATCCGAGGCGCCAGGCTGGAGCCGATCATGCTGCCGACGCCCCCCACCGCAATCGCAAAGCCGAGCGCCGCCGGACCCAGGTGCAGCTCCCGGATTGCATACAGCACGTACAACGGTCCCACAAATCCAAAGAACAGAAACGCCCCCCCGAAGAATCCGGCCAGCGGACGCAGCAGCGGATGCTTCACCACGAAGCGCAGCCCGGCCATGGCCTCTTCTTTCGCGTCGCTGGCGATGGCGGGCGCTTGAGGCGCAGGCTCCGGCTTGCGAATCAAACTCACACACAGGGCCGAAAACAGGAACGAGACGGCATCGAACAGAATCGCGATCGGCGCCGTCAACAATTGCACCAGCATTCCGGTCAGGCTCGGTCCCGCGATTTCGGCCGCCGCCGTACTCATGGCCAGCTTACTATTTCCTTCCAGCAAATTCTCGCGCTCCACTAGCGACGGCAAATAGCTTTGATAAGCGACGTCGAAGAATACGGTAAAGAAGCCGGTCAGCGCGATTACAACGTACAACTGCGCCATTGTCAGCACGTGGAAATAAGCGGCGGCCGGAATCGAAAACAATATCGCCGACCGCGCCAAGTCCGCGCCGATCATGATGGGCCGGCGTCGCATACGGTCCACAAACACACCGGCAATCACGCCGAACAGCAATGCCGACGCGGCGCCCACGGCCATTATCAACCCCATTTGGAAAGGTTGCGCGTTCAGCACCAGCACGGCGGTCAGCGGCAAACCCTCGCGCGTTATGCGCGATCCCAATTCCGAGATCGTCTGCCCAGTCCACAGCTTCACGAAGCCGGAATGACGCCACAGACCACCCGAGCGAACTTTGACTTCCCCGTTAGTGATAGAATCCATTTTTTACCATGAAACAAAATCTTCTAGCGGAACTCCTCGCGGAATTTCTCGGCACCATGGTCTTGATTCTCTTTGGTACCGGTGTCGTCGCCATGGTGGTGCTGTTCAGTCACGGTCTTCCCGGCGAGATCGTCAACGGCGGCTTCACCAACATTACCCTAGCCTGGGGTCTGGGCGTGACCATGGGCATTTACATCGCCGGCAAAACCAGCGGCGCGCACCTCAACCCGGCGGTGACGATAACGCTGGCCGCATTTCGCGGATTCCCGTGGAGCAAAGTAATTCCTTATTCTATCGCTCAGATTGCCGGCGCATTCACGGGCGCCGCGCTTGTGTTCTGGAATTACCACCCGGCGTTTCTGCGCGCAGATCCGCAGTTCGATCACACCGCCGGAGTCTTCACCACATTTCCAACGTTCCCCGATCTGGTGTCCGCCGGCCTGCTGGATCAAACCATCGGCACGGCTTTGCTGTTAATGCTGATTTTCGCCATCATAGATGAGCGCAATCAAGTCCCGGGCAACCTGGGCCCGATCCTGATCGGACTGGTGGTGGTAGCGATCGGAATGTCATTCGGCGGCATGCACGGCTACGCCATCAACCCAGCCCGCGACTTCGGCCCCCGACTCCTAACCGTAGTTGCCGGATTCAAGAACAATGGACTAACCGACGGCGGCTATGTGTTCTGGGTCCCAATCGTTGGACCAATCATCGGCGGCCTAATCGGCGGCCTGGTATACGACCAAGGCATCCGAAGATTCCTCCCCAAGCCTTAGTACTTCAGAAATTCGCGAGCTAATCCTTCAACCTTTGCGTTTGAGATATGGATCGAGACGGGCGCCAGCCGCTTCTGCTTTCTGAAACAACGCATTCCAACTATCCGGAGGATTGCCTTCCTGCAGGCGCTTGGTGAAAACGGCATAGGGATCCGTCTGAGCACCTGCTTTTCGCAGTGTCGTCTCATCGTTCACCCAGGCGTAGACAATAGCCTTGTGAGCGCTGCTGAATCGGAAGAAGAGCCGGAATCGTCCGAGGAATTTGGCCCGGCGCCAATGGCGATACGCCGGCCCGAGTGTGTTGCCAAGTTGAAATTCGGCGGCGTTCGGATCGCGCGGGACCTCTACCAGGATCAAATCCAACGTGCGCTTGAGAAGTTTTGTCTTGGGATGACTACGGTAGTTCTGTGAGTGCTGTTTTTCGAGAGCCTCTACGGCTCGAATCAAGATCTCCAATCTTTGACTGAACGCCGGATGCGCATTACAGCCGCCAGCCATTTCTCTCGGTTATCAGAAAGAGATGCCGTCCGGTAGACGCTCGCCGTCAGTGATCTTCACTCCCTTAGTCAACCGCCTGGCGCGAGAGATCGATCGCTTCGAGAGGCTGGCGATTCGTTTGGGATGAGTCTTCATGTCCTTTTCCAGGACTCCGAGAAAGGCGGTCAACACCGGGTCTATTTCCTCGACTTCCGAGGCGCCATCCTCTACCACGGAAATCAGGGCATGGCCGGGCGCAATCACCCGGGCGCGCACCTTTGCCTTTTGACGGAACTCCGGACGAAGCCGGAACAAGGCTTTGTCCAGGCGAATAGCTTCGGATTTGCCGGTAGTTGTGATGGAGCCAGTGAACGTCGACATGAAGCTTGTCTCTTGATACGTATTATGATACGTATCGCCAATGGCGTCAATTGACTTGCTCGGCCAAGTCGTCCTACGATTAAACAAATCTTACGGAGGTCCCATGTCTCTTCGCATCCTCAGCTCTGCCCTGGCAATCGCCGCGGTGCTCAGCACCATTATCACCGCCGCCGAATCCGGAAAAGCGCCGGTCACCTATGCGAAAGATGTCGCGCCCATCCTATACAAAAACTGTGCGAACTGCCATCGTCCCGGCGAGCTTGCCCCCATGTCGCTGCTCACTTATCAGGACGCGCGGCCGTGGGCCAAGTCCATCAAGGAAGCCGTCGTTGCCCGCAAGATGCCGCCGTGGCTGGCCGATCCGAACGTCGGACACTTCGCCAACGACCGGCGCCTATCGCAACCGGACATCGACACCATCGTCAGTTGGGTAAACTCCGGCGCGCCGCAAGGCAACGCCGCCGACATGCCGCCAGCCCCCCAAATTCGTCGAAGGCTGGGTTCTCGGCAAGCCGGACGCAGTGATTGAAATGCCGGTGGCCTACGATGTTCCCGCGGAAGGCGTGATCCCTTACAAGTACTTCACCGCGCCCACCAATTTCACCGAAGACAAATGGATTCGCGGTGTTGAAATCCGCGCCGGCAAACCCGGTGTTGTGCACCATATTATTCTCAGCGTGCGAGAGCCTGGCGCGGCGTCCTCAACGGGCCAGGCGGACGATGTTCGCCGCGGCGCCACGGTTCAACTCTCTGGAACCGCTCCCGGACTTCAGCCCAAGTTCTATCGCGACGGTGTTGCAAGATTGATCAAGGCAGGCTCTCAAATCGTGTTCCAGGTGCACTACACGCCGAATGGAAAAGCTACCACCGACAAGTCGTATGTCGGCCTCTACTTCTCCAGCGAACCGGCTCGGATAGTCGCAAAATCGGCCGGCATCATGAACGTGGGTTTCAAAATTCCGCCGGGCGATCCGAACTACGAAGTTCACTCCACTTGGACCGCGAAAGAAGATGTAGTGCTCAACGGCTTCATGCCGCACATGCACGTCCGCGTCAAGGACTTCAAGTACACCGTTGTCTATCCGGACGGCCGTTCAGAAGTTGTCTTGAACGTGCCGCGCTACGATTTCAATTGGCAGCTAGGCTATGAGCTGAAAGATCCGCTGCGTCTGCCGAAGGGCACGCGCATCGATTGCGTAGCGCACTACGACAACTCTGTGAACAACAAATACAATCCGGATCCGGCCAAGGAAGTCCGCTGGGGCGATCAAACATTCGAAGAAATGATGATCGGCTTTTTCGACTACACGCTCGATAAAAACTAGTCGAACGGCCACACGCGCTCGATCGTCTTGCTCAAAATCCAGCGCTTGTCTTCGGCATTGAGGAATTTCATTTCATCGCGGACAACGGTCAGCGCCTTGGTGTAGCTCGCCGCGCGTTCCACAATCGGCCAATCCGTGGCCCACATCAAACGCCGCGGCCCGAATTTCTCATATAGCCGCTTGACGAACTGCTGCGCATCCACATACGGATAAGCCTGCTTTGAGATCGACCACGTGTGCGAAATCTTCACGAACAACTTCGGGTAACGTTCCAGCGCAAGCAGCAGATCGAGTTGCAGCGGCTGATCGATCGGACAATCCGCCATGTGGTCGATCACAATGGTCAAGTCCGGAAACCGGTCCGCCAGCCGCGCCACGTCGGGCATGCGCGTCACCGGCGCAAGAATTGTCATGGGCACTCTCAACTTTGAGCAGCGCTCCCAGAGAGGCGGCATCAACGGACCTCGAATCCAATCGCCCGAAGCATCGCCCGGCGGACTCAGTCTCACTCCGCGAAATCCCTGTTCGACCAGTTGTGCGAGCTTATCGGGCGACGCCGCATCCAACGGATCCACCCGGCACACGCCGCGAAAATACTTGGGATACCGCTTCAGCACGTCGGCCACGAAGCTGTTATCCCAACGGTAGCCAATATATTGGATGAGGACCGTCTTCTCCACGCCATGCTGCTTCATCAAAGCCAGCAACATTTCCGGCGTCGCATCGCCATCGGGCGGATGCGTCGTCTCTTTCGCCCACGGAAACTGAGGATCGTGCTTCCACACATGCACGTGCGGATCGATGATCCGGTAATTGGGAATCGCGGCCGCCAGTGACGCCATCAGAAAATCCCGCCGGCCAAACTCAGACATAAATCCGTTCGAGCGACTTCACGACGTAGGCGCCGCAACGCTCGTAGCTCACGCGCGGTCCCTTGCGCGCAATATCGAGGTCCACGCAAATCCAACCCTTGAAGGCCATCGATTTCAAAATCCGATGGCAGCCCGGGAAGTCGATCTCTCCATCGCCCAGATCGAGAATATTGGGAAGAAACGCCTGTTTGTCCAGACCTTCACGGCGGGCATCTTTATAGTCCAAGAGCATCACCCGACCGCGGTATTTATCTAACACCGCGACCATATCGCCACCCGCCAGATGGACGTGCGCGGTGTCCGGCGAGAAGTGAAATATTTTTGGATCGGTAAGCGCCATCGCGCGCGCCATTTCATTGGTGTTCTCAACCATCTGATTTAAGTGGTTGTGCAATCCTGCGCGGAACCCCATTTTGCCCGCAACCTCGCCGATGCGATTGAACGCCGTACACATGTTAGCGAACGCGTCCTGCGATTCCGCGCCCTTGGCCCGCCGCGAAGGTGAAAACACAACCAAGTGACGCGCGCCGAAGTTCTTCAGAAAATTCATGGCCGTGCGCGCGTCGGTCAATACCTTGACGAGTTGCGAAGGGTCGTGTGTCGGCCCATTGAACGATATGGTCACGACCTGAAGATTGCGCTTGGAGACTTCTTTCTCGAGTTGGGCGGACGTGATGCCGTACTTCGTCAATATCCCCGGAAACTGCGTCAGACGAATACCGATGAAGCCAGTGTCCCGCATTACATCCAATATCTCCGTGAACGGAACCGGCGGGAACGAGTTCCACAAATTCGAACCCAGCGCCCAACGGACATTCTTATTAGCCGGCAGACGCGAAGCCGCCGCAACGAAAGACCCGGCCAAGCCGGCAAGCAAAGTGCGTCGAGCAAGCATCGCTGGCATCGTAGCATTGTCCGCGCTGCGCCTGCCTGGCGAGGCCCAGATTCGAAGGCCGGGACCTTTCAGATATCGGTTGTAGCACGAACATATGATTCGTGCTATTGACTGTATCGCGTGCGCCACGTGCCGGCCAGAACCAAGAGGGTTAACACGAGGGTGATGCCGGATAACGTGGCGGCCAGGCGGAACTTGTTTGAGCGGTAATGAAGCACCAAGCCATTTTGACCCGCGGGGACGACTACGCCCATCAGGGCATGGTCCACGCGGAGGATTTCATACTGGCGCCCGGCTATGCTGGCGGTCCAGCCGGGAAAGTAGGGGATGCTGATTTTCAGTAAGGCTGGCTTGGAGGTGCGGTAGTGGAACCGGTAGCCCTGACTGGAGACCGTGGCGCCGGGATCGGGTTCGTTCGACGGAATGGCTCCCTGGAGGATTGCGGTTTCCGCTGGGTCCAGGCTTGGAAGCATCGCCAGCGATTCCGTGGGCGCTGAAACTTGGATGATCTTCCGGGCGAAATATGCGCGCGGGAGAGCGTTTGGATTTGGTTCGATGGCTCCTAGCTGGGCATTCAGTTGGCGGCTGACATTCAGGCCGTTTAGCAGCTTGCGGTTCATTTGGGCTGCCGCCATATACTCTGCGTAGGATTGCAGCTCCAGAGGATTGTAACCGTATACAGCTTCCAAGCGAAGATCCAGGGGATGATTCAATGGGCCGAAAACGGTGAGCCGCTCGGGCATCTCGAATCGGGTTAGCGGCGGTTGGGTGGGCAATACTTTTTCTTCGGCTAAGCGCTCGCGAGTTCCGTACAAGTCGTCGTAGCTGCTGCGGGCGTATGCCAGGGGATTCGCGAGCGAGTTCCAGTAGAAGACGTCGGCGAAAAACAGGGCGGGCAGCACGACGACTAGCCAGCGGGTTTTCCATCGCTCCAATATCCACGCGGTTCCCGCGGCGGCAAGCATCGCCAGCCCCAGCACGGCTACGAACAGGAAGTGGATGGGTGCGCGAACTCTGTGCAGTCCCGGAATCATTGCTCCTAGCCGGTACAATCCGCCGTCGGGTCCCAGCATGTACCAGAGCGGCAACACCGTTAGCAGCAGTCCCGGGATTCGCAGTGTTTTGTTTTTCAGGCCGAGCACTGCAAGCGGAATTAGAAGGATGCCGCTGTATAAGTAGTACGACGCGTCGGTGATACCTGCGAAGATGCCGGTAGCCTTCGGCCAGAAGAAGTTGAGCAGTGCGGAAGGTTGGAGAACACGCTCATGCGTGGTGGCGTAATTTGCGCTGGAGCGGATGGACTGCGCGGCCAGTTCCAGTCCGGGTAGAGTCTGAATCATCGACAACAGGAGCGAAATTGCGGCGGCTCCGGCAAGGATCGAAAGCAGGCGGGCAGCGGTCTTTGGACGTTCGATCAGCTTTGCGATTGCGACCAAGCCAAGGGCGGCGAAGGAGTACAGCGCGACTTGGAAGTGTCCCGCCAGAATCATCGCGCCGCCGACCAATCCGGTGAGGATTGTATTCCTTAGCGGGGCGCTTTCGAGTGCGCGATCAAAGCACAGCAGCAGCCATGGCAATCCCGCGGCGGTACAGAACATGCCGACGTGTGAGCTGTGCTCGGCGAAGAATCCGGAGAGGCCGTAAGCGAGCGCGCCGACCATCGCCGCCGCCCGATTCGCCACGTAACGTTGCAGGAAAAGAAATGCACCGAGGCAGGCCAGCAAGGCATGCAGCAGTAACTCGAATTGAATGGCGCGAGGCGTGATCCCGATCAGGAAGAACGGCCAGTTGGGCGGATACCAGGCGCCCACTTGCGGATCGGCAAGGAACGGAAATCCAGAGAAGATAT
>DATDHK010000006.1:0-4279 GCA_036521635.1 Bryobacteraceae bacterium
CGCATCAGCGAGTTGTAATAAAAGATGCGGGCCGCGCCGTACTGGCCGGGAAAAATTCCGTCCTGCAGCGGAAGATTGACGCCGGCCGAATCCACCAGATACACAATCGGCAGCCGGTTGCGCATCGCGATTTCCTGCGCGCGGAGTATCTTGGTGATGGTTTCGGGCCACCACGCGCCGGCCTTGACGGTAGCGTCGTTGGCGACGATCACGGCGGGCCGGCCTTCAATTTTCCCGAGTCCGGTGACGACTCCCGCCGCCGGCGCCTGGCCCTCATATTTGTCATGAGCGATGAGCAGACCAATTTCGAGAAACATCGACCCATGATCGATTAGCCCGGCGATCCGCTCGCGCGCAGTGAGCTTGCCATCGTGGTGTTGCTTGTCGATTTTCTTGGGTCCGCCGCCCAGTCGAAGACGTTCTTCAAGTTCCTGAAGACTCTCCACGAGTTGTTTCATGTGACCGGAAGCGATGGAGGGCACGATTCTTATTCTTTAGGATACAGGAAGAGCCGTTCATCAAAGATAAATGGTATCGCCGGTTCGACAACGATTTGCGAGAATCCTGGATGCCTGGGATTCAACAGGAAGTTGAACTCTTCCGGAATGACGGCCGAACGTACGCGGAGCACAGCCGACCCCGATGACGCCAGCCAATGGTCGCCCAGCTCCCGCGGTCCGGCGTCCGGGATGTCTTTCCTAATGTCGTCCTCGGTGAGGAAGCTCAACTCGTCCGGGATCGTCGCGCATACTGAGACATAGCCCACCGGAAAATCCGCCTTCGACATATGAACCAGATTTTCGAGAACCGCGAGCGAAATACTCTGCGCCATGTAGACTACGGATTTCCCCGAGGAGTTCCAGCGGCCACCTACACGAACCGCACCTTCACCGTCCAAGCGTGCATGGACGGCCCGGCAGACCCGATAGACACGCTGGCTCATCTATGAATGAATGTTATGTTCAATCCGCGTGAGGATCTGTTCGACCAACTCGATGCCCTCCTGCTCTTCTAGCAACAACTGCGAGGGTGAGCGATCGCCGAGGAGCGGCAAAGGAGTCGCCAGCCAATGACCCGCTTTCTTCTCGTCCCCAAATACCGCGATGGCATGCGCGACGACTGGCAGGATTCGCTCCAAGTCCAGAGCAGAATTCCGACCCGTGCTAACCTCTCCGGCGTCAACCCTTCGAGCCGGGTCAATCATGAACCCTGCTTCCTTGCTGTTGATCAGTGAAGCTAGACATATTCCTACACCCTCATTGTAGCCCTCTGAGGGAAATCTAACCGCTACTTCTTCAGCAGCGCATCGATGCCGGCCTGCGCAATCGCCTCGTCCACTTCGGATGCAGCGCCACTGGCCGCGATGGCGCCGACCGTTTGTCCATCTACTTTGATTGGCAGTCCACCCTGATTCGGAAAATTATTCGGATAGGCCAAAACCCGAAGATCGCCGTTCTTCAGTTGGTCGGCTGAATCCTTCGATGGACGGCCGTAGAGTGCGGCGTGGCGCGCTTTTCTCTGCGCGAATTCAGTCGTATTAAATCCGGTGCCGTCGCCCCTTTGGAAGAAGAGCAAGTTGCCGGTATCGTCCACCATGCAGATCGAAACGCGCACGTTGCGGGTCTGAGCTTCCGCTTCGGCGGCGGCGACCATGGTCTTGATCGCGCCCAAATTCAAAAACTTTTTCGTTGGAAGGTCGGCTGCGGTTGCAAACATCACCAGAGCAAAAAGCAGGGTAGCCAGTTTAGACATGCGAATCATACTAGCAGTTCAGCAGTGGCGTGGACAGCCAAGTTTGCATTATATGGGCTAAATGCCCTGATGTGAGAACTAATCTCCCGCTCACCCTTCGAGTCTAAGAGTGTTTGAAGCAGTGGTTGAGCTTTTATTTCCCGCGAGAATTCGGGAGCCGGTATGAGACACGGATCGGGACTGCGGATCGCTTCCGAATAGAAATGTATGCAATCAGCAAGAGACGTAGTTCACAAATTTGTTGCGTTACGATATAGCGAGGAGTACAAGAACTTGATGGATTTAGTCACTGCTATCAAGGCCGGTAAGGATGGGTTCCAATTTGTTCGCGACTTGCGCGGGGCGCTTCAGCGCCGGGAGGTTCAGCGACCGAAGTAGCCGACCGGTTACTCCAGATTCAAGAAATTCTGTTAGAGCTCCAAGTTGCGTTAAGTGATGCTCGGGACGAAAACACACGGTTGAACGGCGAACTCCAAAACAAATCTCACCTTGACGAACTTGGAAAACACTTCACGCGCAGCGAAGGCGTTCAATGGTTTGAGGATTTTCCGTATTGCCCGAACTGCTGGGAAGCCGACAGGAAACCCACGCGCTTGGCCGGTCCATTCTTCGGCGGTAGCGACAAGAAATCCAAATGGAGATGCCCAATACATGACGCGATTTACTATCTGAAAATACGTGCTGCGCATCGGTAAGCTTGCTGTCTAGCAGTTGCAGTTCCGATTGACCGCAGTGACTACCCTAAAAAGCCGGCGGCTATTTGAAGTCTGGTGCTCGCATAATCCCACCGCCGGAGTTGAGGAGTCAACCGTCGGAATCCCTGTGAGCTTGCGTCGCCGTTCGCCGCAAACGGCGCAATATCGGACCGGCTAGAGCGCGCGTCGCGAGGTCCAACTCGGTGACGCGCAACAATCGGCAGGCGCCGTAAAAAACCAGAAGCCCGACCGGAATCGAAATCGCGAGATCCACCACGCGTCCCAATCGCGCGACTCCCAGCCAGGCTTGAATGCCGCGGCTGGAAAGTAGAACCACTCCGCCCATCACCGCCGACGCCAAAGTGATTCGCCAGATGCTGCTCGCCAGATTCCGGCCATGGACGCCTCCGATGCGGGTACGCAAAATTGCGAACAACGCCACCGATCCGAAGATCGCCACCGCCGAAGTGGAAAGCGCCAGGCCGGCATGGCTCAAGCTGGTGCTATGCAACAGCAAGCTCGCCGTGATGTAATTCACGCCGATCGAAACCAGGCTGACGATCATGGGCGTTCGCGCGTCGTGCAGGGCATAAAATGCGGGGTTCAGCACCTTCAGCGCGGAGTAGCCGGCCAGCCCCACGGCATAACAGGAAAGCGCCAGCGCGGTCTGCTCCGTGTCGTAGCCGTTGAATTTGCCGCCTTGATAAATTGCGCCGATCATCGTGTTCCCCAACACCATCAGTCCGATTGAAGAAGGCAGCGTGAGTAAAAACACCATGCCCAGCGATCGCGATAATGTGCGGCGAAATTCTTCGAAATTGCCGGCGCCCGCGCTGCGCGAAATAGAAGGCAGCGTCGCCGATGCAATGGCCACGCCGAACAGCCCAAGTGGAAGCTGCATGAACCGGAACGCGTAGCCGAGCCAGCTCACCGGACCATTCCCTGGAATGCGCGAGGCGAAATTCGTGTTCACCATCACATTGATCTGCACCGCCGCGTTGCCGAGTATCGCCGGACCCATCAGCCGGATTATCGTGCGCAGTCCGGGATGGCTCCAGTCGAAGCTGGGGCGAAAAATGAAACCTTCCGCGCCGAGCGACGGCACTTGCCAGAACAATTGAAGAGCGCCGCCAAAAACAACGCCGATCGCCATTCCGGTAATCGGTTCGATGCCGAACAACGGACCCAGCCAGTAGCCCAAGGCCAGCCCGAACACGATGGAACCGATGTTGAAGAATGTCGACGCCATCGCCGGCACGGCAAAACGATTGCACGCGTTCAACACGCCCATGGCCTGCGCCGCCAGCGCCACCAGCAGTAGGAACGGAAACATGATCCTGGTCATCTTCACGGCCAGTTCGAACTTGCCCGGCACCTGGTGGAATCCTTGCGCCAGCAAATTGACCAGCGCCGGACTGAACAGTACTCCAAGAACGCAAAACAAACCGACGATGAGAATCAGGGCGGTGGCCACCAGGTTGGAAAGGACAGCGGCCTCCTTCCGGCCCTTTTGCGATAAAGTCTGGGTGAAAATTGGAACGAACGCCGAAGAGAGCGCGCCCTCGGCGAACAAATCGCGCGTGAGATTGGGAATGCGGAATCCCAGCAGAAACGCGTCGTAGACAAAACCGGCGCCGAACAGCCGCGCCATCACCATTTCGCGCACCAGCCCGGTGACGCGCGACATCGCGACCGCGACCGAAACAATTCCAGCCGATCGAACCACGCTCTCGGACGGAACCTGATTCTGCTGGTTCACAGTCCACACTGAGCCGCGACCGTGAGGAAGCGGTTGTGCCATCGGCGTTCAGAATTATTTTGTGGCAGCGCCT
>DATDHK010000007.1:0-7381 GCA_036521635.1 Bryobacteraceae bacterium
GATTTCCCCAGCCTCCTCCACCGAGATCGTAGTCCCATTTCGCCGGATCCGGAGCGGAGAATCTCGGGCCGTTGAATTCATCGTTCCAGATGAGGGTCCACTTCTCCTGTGGGGCCGTCCGTGGTGCGGCGCTCGCGGCCACCCATATGGCTGCAATGAGAGTCAGTGAAATTGGACGCATTAGATTTCTCCCTCTCATACCGCACCGGGTGCGCTTGCCCGGTAGTCATGCATGCGGCTCTCCATCCGGGATTCTGTGCCGCGACTCACTATCGCGAAGCATACCATCAAGCAACCGGGAAAGAGGGAGGGTGGAGAGTTCTCAGTGAGAGATCGCGGTGGTTCTCTTGCTATCAGTGGACTCCTCGAGGTGATGAGCCCCAACCTCAGGAGTGTTAATATTAGTAGTTCGTCGGCATGGTCGAGTAATTGCTTATCCCTCTGGCAGAGGGCATCAAATGACTCGTCGTGATCTGGTCTTCGCGATTGTCACCGTTGCGCTAGGCGCGCGTGACGTCTTCCCGCAGAGTTCGATCGTCTATCTACAGCAAACCTCGGATCGCTATCAGCACACCGTGGACGTCTCCACCGACGCCGATGCGGCCGGGAACCATTTCGCGGCTCGCGGACGAATCTTCAGTGCTGGGGGCGCCGCTTACGTACCGCCCATGGATGAAATCTCGGTCAACGCGCCCTGCTTCGGGATTACGTGTATCACGGCGCAGTTCATTTCAAACGGTTCAAATTGGGGTGGCTGGTATTGGCTGAATGGCGTGCTGGGGCCCGGCGATGGACAGCCCTCTCTGAATTGGGGCGACCAACCGAATGCGGGCTTCGACCTCTCCGGGGCGACGACTTTGCAGTTTTGGGCTCGCGGCGCAGCCGGCGGCGAGGTTGTCGAATTCTTTGCATTCGGCGTGGGGAACACCGAGGCGCCGTTTATGAACTACCCCGATTCTTCCCTGAAGGCGTCTCTGGGGCTAGTCCCGCTTTCGACGACATGGACAAAATATCAGATCCAGATTACCGGAAGAGATATTCATTATGTGCTGGGCGGGTTCGGATGGTCGGCCACGGCTCAATCGAACAATAATCACAATATTACCTTTTATTTGGATGATATTCAGTTCGTGAAACAGCGGCCGGCGGATGCCCGCTTGCTGGTGAGCTACGAGACTGTGAAGTCGTCGGACATGTTCGATATAGTTTTACGAAACGTCGGTTATGTCTACGACAACGCGGTTGCGCTGATCGCTCTTACAGCCGCCGGGGATCAGCAACGCGCGCGCACAATCGCCGACGCTCTTCTTTACGCGCAGGCGCACGACAGGTTCTTCACGGATTCGCGTCTGCGCAACGGCTATCAAGCCGGCGACATAATGCTCCCGCCGGGCTGGCTTCCAAACAACAAGCCGAATACCGTACGCATGCCCGGATGGTACGCCCCGGACCGCGGCACGTGGTTCGAGGACCAATTTCAAGTCAGCACGAATACGGGCAACGTGGCCTGGGCCATGCTCGGGCTGCTCTATTTCTACGAGGCGACACACGAACAGAAGTATTTGCAGGCCGTGGATAAGCTCGGCGACTGGATCATTGCGAACACCTCGGACACTCGCGGGAGTGGCGGCTATACGGGAGGATACGAAGGCTGGGAAAACGGCGCTGCCAGCGGAGGCTCTTCCATGTGTGTCAGCAATGTTTTCGTCAACGGTCAATGCAAGCGGCTCTACAAGGCGACCGAGCACAACATCGACCTGTATGCCGCATTCTCCCGTCTCTACGCCGCGGAGGGTTTGCAGAAGTGGGCCACGGCGGCGCAAAACGCAAAGACGTTTTTTCTCAGCACCTGGGATGCAAATGAGGGTAAGTTCTGGACGGGCACAACAGAGGATGGAGTCGCTATATCCAAGGACGTGATCCCACTTGACATCCAGGCGTGGGCCTTACAAGCGCTGGGCTCCGCCGCCGGACCGTACGTGGGATCGCTGAGCTATGTGGAAGCTCATCATAAGACGACGCTCGGCTATGGATTCAAACAAAACGGCGGGAACTCTTGCGGGGACAATACCTGGTTCGAGGGTTCAAGCCAGGTGGCGGTCTCATATTCGCTCGCGGGTAACCAATCAAAAAGGCAGAGTATTCTGAATGGCATTCATTCCGCGCAAGCCGCCTCCGGCGCGATGCCGGCTACCGATGGCCAATGTATGAATACCGGGTTCTTTCTGAACGATGGGCAGCCTTGGAAATATTTCCCTCGTTTGCACGTTGGCGCCACTGCGTGGCTCAGCCTGGCGGAAATGGGTGTTAATCCATTTGCGGTATTCACTCCCATAACACCTCCGGCGTTGAACATCACCAAGAGCCATACACAGAACTTCACCCAGGGCCAAAAGAATGCGATGTACACCGTAACGGTATCCAACTCGGCCAATGCCGGGCCAACCTCTGGAACCGTAACGGTAACGGAATCGGCGCCGGCGGGATTGACGCTCACGTCTATGACCGGAAACGGGTGGACATGCGCGTTGAACGTATGCAGCCGCGGCGATGCGCTGGCGGGAGGCGCCAGCTACCCAACGATCGCAGTGGCCGTAGATGTAGCGGCCAATGCGAGTTCACCGCAAATAAACCAAGTCAGTGCGTCGGGCGGTGGATCCGCGGCCGCCAATGCTACCGATTCGACCATAATTACCCCGAATCAGACAAGCCTGTCGCTCAGCCGCAATACGCTTAATTTTGGCTTTAACGGCGCCCTTGTGACGAGCCCGCAAACGGTCTCGGTAAATATCACTCAAGGCGCCGGCGTCAACTGGACCGCTGTTTCAAATCAGCCGAACATCACCGTCTCTTCACCCTCTGGGATTGGGACCGGAACAGTTCAAGTCAGGGCCACCGCAGGCTCGAGCGGTATGGTTACAATCACCGCTCCCGGCGCGGCCAACTCGCCGCAAAATATTCAGGTGAACGTTGTCGGCGTCACGGTGGCGCCGCCATTCGGTAGCTTCGATACGCCCGTCAACAACACCACGGGTGTGGTGGGCGCAATTCCGGTGAGCGGCTGGGCGCTGGACCCCATCGAAGTCACGCGAGTGGATATTTTCCGCGAGCCGGTCGGCGGCGAACCCGCGGGTGCTTTGGTCCTCATCGGCACCGCTGTATTTTCGGCGGATGCCCGGCCGGACGTGGCAGCCATGTTCCCCACTTACCCCTATCAATACCGCGCCGGTTGGGGCTATCAGATGCTGACCAATTTCCTGCCCAATGCCAGCGGATCGGGCGCGCCGGGCAACGGAACTTACCGGTTGCATGCAATCGCATTTGGCAAATCGGGCAGCCAGCAGGATCTGGGAACCAAGACGATTACGGTGGACAACGCGCATGCGGCGAAACCGTTCGGCACCATCGATACGCCGGGACAGGGCGGGACTATTTCAGGAAGCGATTCGGTGAATTTCGCCTGGGCGCTGACGCCGCAGCCGGCCATGATACCCACCGATGGGTCCACCATCACGGTGGTGATCGACGGTGCGCCGGTTGGACATCCGGTGTACAATCAGTTCCGCTCCGACATCGCAAACTTGTTCCCCGGCTACGCGAACAGCATGGGAGCGGTGGGCTTCTTCCACATCAACACCACCACGCTGGCCAACGGAGTCCACACCATTTCCTGGAATGTGTTCGACAATCTGAACCGCGGCGAAGGATTGGGCAGCCGGTACTTCAACGTGCTGAACACCGGCGGGGGCAGTGTCGCGGCTCCGGAGGACGCGATTCCCGGCGCTGCCGCTCGCTTCCATCGGCCCGATCCGGCGGTTCCGGATGCCGATGGCGGCTACTCGGTGACGATGGAAGAAGTAGGCCGCATCGAACTGAATCTCGACGCCGTCAGCGGCAACATGCTGGTAGAGGGCGAGTCGCATACCTTGCCGGCTGGCTCCACGTTGAAAGACGGAGTCTTCTACTGGCAGCCAGGGCCGGGCTTCCTGGGCGAGTATACGATGCAGTTTCAGCGTCCGGATGGAAGCCAGATTCAGGTGCGGGTGAACATAGTGCCGAAACGCTACCAGAAATGAACGGCAACCACCTTGGGCGGGCCGGCCGTCCCGGACATCACCTTCACTGAAAGCACCACCTGCATGTTCTTCCGGTACCAATCGCGCGGCGCGGCCTTCAACGCTTCATCGAAATACGCGGGATTGCTGAGAAACTCGCCCGCGGCCACTGTGCCGAACTGTGTGATTCCGGCGCCAATCACCACCGTCTGTTCGGTGGTCGCATTCCGGGCCCGCGTCACGATCGCGTAGTCGGTAGGGATTCTGGGGTAGGGCCACGCGTTGGCCACCGTCCAGGCGCCGTTCCGCGGATCGGACCGGTCTTGCACCATCGACGTTCCCGTCTTGTCGTCATGCGCGAAATTAAAGCGCAGCTCCCCTTCCAACGCCAAGGTCCACTCGTTATTGAACGCGCCAATGAGCACGCACGGCTTGCCCCGCAAATCGGCCAACGCAACGGAGCGGCCGCCGCGGAGCTGTACTTTCCGGCCTTTTTGCGCGAATAGACTTGAAATTCGCACGAATGCTTGCACATCGTCGACACTGATGTAGCGGTCCCAGGTGGGGACGATGTCCTCGAATGGAACTAGCGGCGGCGGTGCGTCAACCGTCTGGCCGGCCGATTGCGCCGTGAACCAGGCGTCGAGCGCGGACTGCGTTTTCGTGTTGAAGTTGTATGTCTTGGGCTGTCCAATACAGATCAGCACGGGACCAGGCTGCCGCATTACCGGTTCCCAGAAAAGATCCAGATTGGTTTGCCGGTAGAAGGTAAGCACGATTATCACGGAGACAGCGAGCACCCCCAGCGCGCCGATCCAGAGCTTCCGCCTTCCCAACCGGGGCGCCAGCAGATTGGTGGGTATGGCTTCCGCCGCGGGCGCTAGAGCTGTCCGGGCCGGCTGGAAAATGAATTTTGGCGCGTACTGGCCCGAAGGGATCTCTATGTGGATCTCATGATCCGCTCCCTCCGCTTCGTAGTACTCATGTAGGCGCCGTCGAAGCTTGTGCGCCTCGACGCGGACTATGGAATCCTTCTTTTGGTCGAAATCCGGCGGGCGCCCCAGCGCCTGCACCGCGATATTGTACTCCTTGATTTCCTCGGTAGCGCCCTCAAAATATTTGGAGCAAATATAGATCAGGAAGTGCGCCAGGGTTGGGGCCCGGTCGAGAATCCCAGAAGACAATACGGCATTAAGTTCCGATTTTTCGCGGACAGCAGCTATTGTTGGCATTAGAAAAGCCGCCAATTAGTGTTAACATCCTATCACGAATCCGTTAACGGCTTTGCAAAATAGTTGTAAACAGCGGGCTTAGACCATTAACCTGGCTCGCTAACCCCATTAGCCTTGTCTTCGGGTGAAAGCGAGCGTATCCTCATTTCGGCGCTAGTCGTATCGCCCATTTCTACAAGTCGGGGCCGTTTCCGCGCCCGAACCAATAGGGGGAGCCATGTTAGCAAACCGTCAGATCGCTCGACCGCTGTATCTTCTTGCCATCCTGCTTGGCTTCGTTTTTGCTTGCGCAGGTCAAGTAACCTCGGGTTCCATCGCCGGCGTGGTGAAGGACTCTTCCGGCGCCTTGGTCCCGAACGCCAAGGTAACCATAACCAGCCAGGAGCAGGGATTCAGCCGTACTCTCACGACAGGATCGGACGGCAGCTTTTTTGCCGACCCCCTGCAGGCCGGCATGTTTACCCTCACTGTGGAAGCGCAAGGTTTCAAAAAACAGCTCAGGAGAGATGTCAGGCTCTTCGCTAACGACCACTTGGCCCTGGGCGAGATCACCCTGGAAGTCGGGGGTACGGCGGAAACCGTAACGGTCTCGGGTGAGGCGGTCCAGCTACAGACGGAAGATGCCATGCGCTCCGGCGTTCTTACGGGTACGCAGACAGTCAACCTCGCCTTGAACGGCCGCAATTATCTGGACCTGATCAAGACCGTTCCGGGCATCGTCAGCGACTTCAACGGGCAAGTGGCCGGGCCCGGCGGCATCGGCAACATCTACGCCAACGGCCAGCGCGGCGACCAGAACAATGTGGAATTGGACGGCGTCGGGAACATGGACACGGGCTCGAACGGAACGCAGCACACCAGCCTGAACGTGGATGCGGTGGCTGAATTTCGCGTGATTACCAACAGCGAATCGGCGGAGTTCGGACGATCGGTCGGCGCGGCGATCAATATCATTACCAGGAGCGGAAGCAAGGAATTTCATGGGACCGGCTACTGGTTCCACCGCAATGAAGGACTCAACGCCGACAGTTGGACGAACAACGCTCAGGGTATTCCGCGCAACAAGTACCGTTACAACTACCAGGGTTACAATATTGGCGGACCCGTCTACATTCCCGGACATTTCAATAAGGACAAGCAGAAGCTGTTTTTCTTTTTCGGCCAGGAATGGCAGCGTCAATTGGTTCCCAACGGCCAACACAATGTAACGGTGCCGACGCCGGCGGAGCGGCTGGGCGACTTTTCCGCCACCCACGATGGCTCGGGAAATCCGGTCATCATTACAAATCCCTTGACCGGCGCGCCGTTCCAGAACAACAAGATCCCATTGAGCCAGCAAGATCCGAACGGCATCAAGATCCTGAGCTTCTACCCGCAGCCCAACGTTGCGGGTCATCCGGACTATAACTATACTTCTCAGGTTTCGGCCGGCTACCCGCGCCGCCAGGAAGTCTATCGCGGCGACTGGAACATCAACGACAAATGGCGTTTCTTTGCGCGCGTAGTGAAGGATGCGGACTTGCAAATCATGCCCTACGGGCAATGGAATGCGAGCTACAACATTCCGTTTGGCACGCTGGCCTTCGGTCAGCCGGGCTATTCAACGGTTGCGAACGTTACCACCGTGATCAACCCGACCTTGACTAATGAATTGGTTTTCGGCTTCAGCCACAACTTCCTGACGGAGGTTCCTACGTCGGATGTGTTCAGCAGCACGAAGCTTGGCTTGACCATCCCGCTGCCGTTCCCGAAAGCATCGCCGTTGGATTTGATTCCGAACTTCCACTACAACGTTCCCAATTCGCCCACCACCGATTTCGCCGGAACGCCCTTCATCAACTACAACAACACCATGGAGTGGCACGACAACATCAGCAAGGTGCTTCGATCGCATCGCTTGAAAGCCGGCATATACTGGCAGCGCAGCGCGAAGGACCAGACCGCTACCGTGCCCGCCAATGCCATCATCGATTTCAGCCGCAACGCCAGCAACCCCGGCGACACGAACTGGGCGTTCTCGAACGCTCTGATCGGCAACTTCAATACCTTCCAACAGGCCAATCATGTGTTGAACGGGCAGTACCGCTACAACAA
>DATDHK010000008.1:0-1627 GCA_036521635.1 Bryobacteraceae bacterium
CCGAATCGGCGGGCACGATGTATGCGACCAGTCTTTTCACAGCCGCGTCATCCGTGTGGACCGTCACCAGGCAATCGGCCACCGCGGGATGACGGCGCAAGGCGCTCTCCACTTCGTCGAGCTCCAGACGAAGCCCGTGAATCTTCACCTGATGATCGATGCGCCCAAGAAACTGAATGTTCCCGTCCGGCAGGTAACGCGCCAGATCGCCGGTACTGTAGAGACGCGCTCCGGGAACGGAGCCGAACGGGTCGGGGATGAATTTTTCCGCGGTCAATTCCGGCCGCCGGTGATAACAACGCGCCAGCGGCACACCGCCGATGAAAAGCTCGCCCGGCGCACCGATGGGAACGGGATTGAGACCTTCGTCCAGCAGATAGATCTGGCAGTTTGCAGTGGGGCGGCCCAGCACGATCGTCCGCAGTCCGATCTCGCGGGTGAACAGAATTCCGGTGACCGCGATCGAGGCTTCCGTTGGTCCGTACAGATGCAGCAGTCCCGCGTTGAAGCGCGCGCAGAACCGTTGCTGCAAATCGAGCGTCAGCGCCTCGCCGCCGCACATGACGATGCGCAGGCTTTCGGCCGCGCTCGCCCGGTTCCCGCTGAGGAAATAATCCAGCATCGTCGGAACGAGGTGGATGACGGTCACCTTCTTGCGCGCGATGGTGGAATGAAGGTACGCCGGATCCCGATGCCCGCCCGGCGCGGCGATCACCAGCCGCGCTCCAAACATGAGCGGCCATAGCATCTCTTTGAAAGACACGTCGAAACTGAAGGCGGCTTTCAAAAGAAAGACGTCGTCTTCGCCGATCGGCCACTGATCCTGCATCCACAAAAGATTGTTCGCGATCGCCCGGTGATCGGTGATGACGCCCTTGGGTGTTCCCGTGGACCCCGAAGTGTAGATCACATACGCGGGATTCCCGGGGCCAGCCCGAGGCGCGGAATTGTGCGTCGGCCCGCCGGAGGTTTCGAGCACATCCTCGATTACGATCACGCGCGACGTGCCTGAAAACGGCGCCGCTGCAAATTTCCGCTGCGTCAACAGAACCGGCGCCAACGCATCGTCGGCCATGAATTCCTGACGCGCCGGCGGATATTCCGGATCGATCGGCACGTACGCCGCGCCTGCCTTCAGCGCCGCCAAAACCGCAATGACCATCTCCAGCGAGCGCTCCGCGCGAATGGCGACGATGGATTCCGGTCCCACGCCCTGGGCAATCAGGAAATGCGCCAGTTGATTGGCCTTGGCGTTGGTCTCGGCGTAGGTCAGAGTATGGTCTTCGAAATCGAGCGCGATTGTTCCGGGATTTTTTTGCGCCCGTTCTTCGAAAAACTGGTAAGTGCAGCGATGGAGCGGAAATTCCCGAACTGTGTTGTTCCAAGTATACAACTGGTCTTGCCGCTCGCCCGGCGAGAGCACGCACAGGCCGTCGAGTTTGCCCTCCATGTTGTCCGCGATGGCCGCGAGCACATTCAGATAATGCGCCGCCATTCGAATGATGGTTTCGCGATCGAACAAATCCGAGTTGTACTTGAACCAGCAGTTCAGACCAGCCGAATCCCTTTGGACGACCAGCGTCAGATCGTACTTTGCCGACTCCGTTTTGACGTTCAGCGTCGTGGT
>DATDHK010000009.1:0-6159 GCA_036521635.1 Bryobacteraceae bacterium
GTCTTCCCCGGGAGCCCGCAGCAGTACGGGGGCGTCACCGACATCACCGACGCGCGGCTCCTCGGTCGTCATGTCGTCTGGTCCGCCACCGAGCCGGCCCGGACAAGGTCATCAGGGGAGGAAACTTGTTGCCAACGGTCGCGGCTCGGAATGAGGCGTTTCCGAGCCGCGACCGTGAGAAAGCGATTTCGGTCAACTCTGCGTGGCCGCCGAACCTACCAATGCGCCGATCCATTCTTCCGGAATGATCGGCTGGTGATACACGCATATGTCCGACATGACAGATGACCCGTGCAGCCTCTGCCGGGGGACCAGAATCATCTCGCCCGGCGCCAGGTGCACACGCATTCCCGGCGCGCCCCAGAACACCATCTCGCCGCTTTCGATGACCACCAGCCTCTGGTCGTCATGGACGTGCGTGGTCGAGCACATTTCGCGTGGTTCCTCGAATGTCTCGCGATCGATGGCAATCCGTTCATTGTCGATTTTGGCCTGAATCGTCTGCGCCAACTTCTTGTACCGCTCAATGCCGGAAATCCATGACAATTGCCGCGTCAGGTCCTCGTCGGCGATCGCCTGGGCCGCCGCGCAAAGCTGGAACCCGGCCGAGACCTCGCTCCATACCGATTCTCCCCATCGCTCGGCGATTGGCGCCACCAGATCCCGGAAGAGAGCGCGGAGTTTATCCGGCGTGAGCGCGGGCGCCGAACCATCGATGAACGATTGCGCGTTTTGCCGCAGGAATGCGTCCGCCGCGACGACGGCGAACATCAGGGCGCCAAGTGAGCGCAACGCATTCCGCCCCCGCGACGCGAGGTAGTGAAGAAGGTTGGCCATGGCCAGGCTGCCGGGCAGATAGAATTGCCAGCAGGCGTGCGAGTGGATCGGGCAGCCGATCTCATCCGCGACGCGCGTTTCATCCGCTGCCGGCACGCTGTCCAACAAGGCGCGCGCGGCCGCGGCTGCGCCGGAAACTTCGGAAAGCCATCCGCCGGCGATGGCCTCCAGCGCGCGCCGCCGCTCGTCGGCAAGTCCGAAAAACTGGACCAGTTGCATGCGGCGCTTTTCCTTGGCGTTCGGAGGCGAGGAGGCCAGGCCGCCCATACGCGCTTCGGTCTCCAGGCGCTGGGCCCGCGTCTCCATGATCCGGGCGGCGGCCGCGTCGAAATCGATGGCTGTGGGAACCGTCGTCTGTTCCAGCCGGTCAAACGCGTGATGCTCCAGAAATGGCCGGACGATTTCGCCAAGAATTCGGTTTCGATCCGAATAAAAATCCAGAAAGGCGCTCCATTTTTGCCCGTCGCGCGGCAGCCGTATCGACTGCGCGTCGTGAATGCAGAGCAGCATGCGATGAGTCGCAAGCGCGCTCAGGCTGCTGGCCAAAGAGCGGTCCAGCGGAGTTGAAAAATCGATAAATTCCAGGTCCTCGGGCCGCAGCGGACGCCGGAAGTAATCGTCTTCCAGAATCAACTCCTCCACCGCCGCGCTGCGGTACACCGGCGCCGCCGCGAATTCCTTCAGCAGCGACCGGACCGTTTCGGCGTCGACGGCGTTATTTCCAGGAAGAAGCAGATTCTCTAAGAGCATATTTTTAACCCGATTATACGATGCTTTACCGGACTGTCAATCAACCGACGAACACAAGGAACACGGGGAACACAAGGAACACGAGGAACACGGGACAGCCTCCTCCACTTTCAACGATCCGTCTCCCGAAGCAGCTCCGGGAAGAAGCGGATGTGCCGCTGTTTTGCTTGCAGATAAACACGCCAGTCCGTGCCGCCGCTCGACTCTTGAGCGGCCGCGCCATCGCTCAGAAAATCCATGGCCAGGCGAAAATGCAGTTGGGGCCAGGTCCGATTTGCCAGGCGATCGTAGCGTCTCAACAAATCTACAATCGACTGGTCGGATTTCCATGCCGCCGGGAGAGCCTCATAACGGGCGGCGACATTGCGGCGCGCACAATGGTACGCCAGCTCGGTCAACTCCCGAAGGTATCGTTCTTCGAAATTCACCAGCGTGGCATTCTTGCCTTCGCCGGAAACAGCGCCGACGCGGCGCCAATACAAACATTCCAGGAGTTGCTCGATCGGGCTGGCATAGGTACACCGGTCCCGGTCATCGCGGACAGTCAGGTCGTAGAGGCGGGCGCTCAGAATCTCGATCTTGCGATACTGAAAAGACTGAAAACCGCTGGCCGGGAAGAGCGTGTGCCGGAACTTTTGGAATTCCCGCTTTTCCACACCCTTCGCCGTCAGGCCAAGCTGCGCCGTGAGAAATTTAAAGTACTGAACAACGCGGAGCAGGTGCACCCGCCAATGTTCGGGGTCCTGTCCTTCCGTTTCGGTAATCTGCTCCAATTCGTGGATGATTAACGTGAACAGCAGTTCCGCGATCTGGTGCAGAATGATGAATGGTTTTTCGTCCGCCGAATCGGTTCGCGGTTGTTGCAGGTTGAGCAGAGTATCAAGCTGCAGATAACGCCAATACGTTATTTCGTCCGCCGGCGGCAACCCTGGCCGTTGGTCTGTACCCTCGAATTTCGGGTCACCGGCCATCTGGTGAGTATATCACTTCCCAAGATTTGCGCCGCCGGCGACATTAGTCGGGCCGCAACCGGACATTCCTACTTTGCCCGGAATTCACGCGATTTTTACAACCGTAAAGGCTTGCGTACGAGCCGTTTGTCTGGTATTCTCTATTGGAATGTCGCGCCCGCCGCGGAAATGTACCGCGGTGACCTCTTGGCGGAGCGGCAATGCAAGCGTTTGAGGCGAGGAGCGGCTATGACATCCTCCACAGCGGCATATCAGCCGGCAATGGCGAAAAAGAGCCGGGGGCCGATGCTGATCAAGTCCACCCTTTTTGGCGGGGTGATCCTCTTTGCCTGGCAGTTTCTCTCCTGGGGTGTGTTGCCGTTGCGGAAGGCGGTTTTGCAATCGTTCAGCGACGAAGATTCGATGTCGGCGGCGATCCGGGCCAATGCTTCGGCGCCCGGCATATACATCCTTCCGCTCGTCCGCGATATGAGTGGAGCGTCGGACCAGGCCAAGGCCGCGGCTGAAAAACGGGCCGCCGAAGGTCCCATTGTTTTTGCCTCCGTCCGGCTCGGCCCGGTAAGGCCGTTCGCCTTCGGATTGACGGCGCAGTTTCTCACGCAGCTTGTGATTGCGTTTTTTATTTCGATTGTATTGTTGAAAACTAACATAACGACTTACAGTAGTAAGATTCTGTTTATAGCGACGATTGCGTTGCTCGCCGGAATCGCCGGCCACATACCGAATTGGAATTGGTTCAATTTCAGCCCTGGTTATACAGCTCTTGAGATGACCGATTTGCTGGTGGGGTGGACTCTCGCAGGGTTGGCGATTGCAAAGTTCATTCACTGACGACTCCGGGAGCGGCCCGACCAAAAGAATGAGAGCTATGGAGCTGCATGTGGTGGTCGGTGGCGGGATCGCCGGATGCTTATCCGCTCTGTTCCGGAAGCGCGCCGGTTTTCAAGTAGTGATGCTGGACCGCTGCCGCAGCGAATCCTCGGGCGCCTATCCGATCTGCACTGAAACCAGCAACATCGTAAGCGAAAACCACAGCGGCGCCGAATACCCCTTCGATCCGCGCAGCGCGCAAGACTGTTTCGACGGCCGCCTGGAAAACGAAAAGTTTTTTCCGGAGCTGATTTACGGCGGCAAAGACTATACGCGCATACTGGCGTCGCAAAGCATGATCGATGCCGGGATCGATATTCTGGCCCAGTGCCGCCGCAACATGGAAGTCATCCGGACGCACTATGGGGAGCGCTGCCGGGAAAACGCCGGAAATATGGTCTTCGGCGATCCGTCGCTGCTCTGCCATGAAATCGCGGGCGTGGACGGCGTCAACGATGTGGCCGGCGCATTCATCACGCCGCAGCGCGGGCTCAATCCCGCGTTTGTCGCGGCTGCGCTCGATTGGGAACTAAGGCGCGCCGGTATCGAGTTCCGCGAAGGGTGCGACGTCACGGCGATCCATCGTCTGAACGACGGGCGATACCGCGTTGAATTCCGGGACGCGGAGCATGGAGAATCCGAGATCGTCGCGGACCAGGTCAGTTTGTGCTCCGCGGCCCATTCCTTCCGAATGGCCAAGCGGCTCAACCCGGCGATGGAGTTTCCCAGGATCTTCGTGGCCCTCCGCGAAATTCTCTACGTCAGTTTGCCGGATGGAACGGACAAGACTTTCACCTGCCTGAAATTGGAAGACGAATATGGCGGCATGCTGAGCCCGCTCAACGATTCGTGCGCCATGATGTACTATCCGCCGGCGGCGCATATCCTCAACGTGATTCTGGATCCGGGTTCGTGCAGCCATCCTCCGGAGTACGACCAGTTTCTGGCAAACGGCCATCCCGAGCAGGAGCAGCGCGCGGCAGCGACCATGCAGGCCGTGCGAAAATACTTCCCGGAGCTTAGGAGATCCGAGATCCTGGGGACGTATCTTAAGGTCGCCATCAATACTGTCGCGGATTCGCGCGTGAGGCGGAATGTCGGCGTGTTCCAGGTTCTGCCGGCTTGCACCATGACGGTTTTGCCGAAGTGGACCATGTGCGTCGTCAACGTCAGAAAAGAGCTGGACATGGTGCTCGATCACTCCTGCCGCGCCGGCAACCTGGACCCGGACGAAGCCGCCCAGCGCCGCGCCAACGTCGCGTCCTATCGTCTTGAGCCGCCGGATCGGTGGATGAGCGATCCGGAGATATTGAGCAGCCTCGCGTTGCGGCACGCCGCCAATATGAAAATTCCCGCCGCCGTGGCCCGGCCGATGCTCGCCGTTATGCCGTCCGCGCGAGCGGGCGCCTAGCCATGGCCAAACGAATTCTGATCACCGGTGGCGCCGTGGGCATCGGCGAAGCTACATCCCGGCAGCTTGCGCCCGGAAACCGGCTGATCGTGCATTACAACGCCTCCGCCGCCGAAGCTTCGTCTCTCATAAAGGAGTTGGAACCCGTCGCCGCCGAAGTACATGCAATCCAGGCGAACCTTGCCACCGATCAAGGATGCGTGCTTTTGCGGGACGCCGTTCAGTCGCGCTTCGGCGCGTTGGACGTACTGGTCAACAACGCGGGGGGCATGATCGAGCGCTGTGCGGTGAAGGATCTCCCTTGGGACCACCTTCTCGCCACGTTCGAGCTGAACGTGTTCTCCACCATGCGGCTGACGGCGTTGTGCACGGACCTGTTGCAACGCGGAGACGATTCCTGCGTCGTCAACGTGACTTCGATCTCGATTCGTCACGGCGCGCCCACCGCCACGGCTTATGGCGCCGCAAAGGCGGCGATCGATGCATTCACCAGGGGCGCCGCGCGCGAGTTGGCGCCGGTTCGCGTGAACGCCGTGGCGCCGGGAATTATCGACACCAGATTCCACGAGCGTCTGACTCCTCCAGACAAGATGCGCTCCTTTATCGAAGCCACTCCACTCAAGCGGATAGGCACCCCCGAGACCGTCGCCAAGGCCATCCAATTTATCATCGATTCCGATTTCATGACCGGCGAGACCGTCGACTGTAACGGTGGTTTGTTCATGCGCTAGGCTAGTGTAGTGCGTCACAACGATTGACCGGTAAAGGTGGACGGACGCCCCGGTCCACGCCGACCGCCGGGTCCGGCTGTCCGGATGCAAACCCAAGGCCGACGGGGCGTCGGCCGCGGACCAGGGGGTCCGCCCCACTGGCTGTCTGAACTAGGAAGTGCTCGCGATGAACAACGAAGTTGCGGAGGCCGGAATCCTTCCTGAGTGGCACGCCTGGAATGCGACCGAGCGAGTCCACGCGGACATGAGTTGTATTCACCTCCTGTTCGATCGGGCGGCATCGCGCAATCCGCGGAAGATCGCGGTGCGCTGCGGCGGCCGGCAATTGAGCTTCGGGGAACTGGCCGAGCGCGCGAACCGGCTGGCCGCTTCATTGCAAACCGCCGGAGTGAACCACGGTTCCATCGTTGGTGTGGGGCTGCCCAGAAGCGCCGATGCAGTTGTCGCGATGCTGGCCGTTCTGAAATGCGGCGGCGCCTACCTCCCTTTGGATCCGGCGCTTCCCGGCGACCGGATCGAGTTCATGCTTGCCGAAGCCGGTGTATCCGTTGTCGTCACCAGCATCTCCGAATCGCAAGCGGCCTCCAAT
>DATDHK010000010.1:0-3802 GCA_036521635.1 Bryobacteraceae bacterium
GGAACTTGCGGTTCAGGTAAACGCTAATACGGACCGCCGCGCCGGCCCTGGAATGTTCCACATTTCCGCCACAGTGCGTCCCGGCAAGAAACCCGAAGAAGTGGAAGGGCTCATTTTCGAAGAGGTCGCGAAGCTCCATTCCGAGCCCGTAACCGCCAAGGAATTGCAGCGCGTTCGCATCGGACTGCTGCGCGCCGCGGAATTGCGGCTTACCGTTCTCAGCCGCGCCCAGGCTCTGGCGGACAACGCGGCTCTCTACAACGATCCCAACCGGGTCAACAGTGAAATCGATCAGCAACTCGCGGTCACGCCCGCCGATATTCAGAAAGCGGTGCGAGCGTATCTGGTGGCGTCCAACCGGGTGGTTATCGACACGCTGCCCGCGGGCGGCGGCGCCAGAACGCGGCGCAATGGCCCGCCGCAGAAGTAGGAGACCAACATGATCAAACTATTCAGCGCATCCCTACTGTTGGCTACGGCCTGCCTTGCGCAGGAACCGGACACGCAAGCGCCGGCCTCATTCCGGGGCATGGTTCGGCTGAACCGCGCGCCGGTTTCGAATGAAGTTCTGCATGTGAAATTGCCGCGTCCAGTGGAGCGGCAGCTCTCGAACGGCATCCGGCTTCTGATTCTGGAAAGTCATCGCGGGCCGACGATTTCGCTGACGATTTCTATTCCTTCGTCGCACCTGCGCGATCCGGCGGGATTGCCCGGCGTCGCCGAAGCCACCGCGGCGATGATGCAGCTCGGCTCCACTACCCGTTCCGCCCGCCAGATTTCTGAAGATCTCGCCGACATCGGCGCGAATTTGAATATTAGTGTTGGAGGTGGCGGTGGAGGAGGGCGCGGCGGCGGGGGCGGAGGTGGCGGCGGCGATACCGGCTCCATCTCACTCAGCTCGCTTACCGAGAATTTCGACGTCGCGCTGAGCATCCTGACCGACGTCCTGCTGCATCCATCTTTCCCCGAGGACGAATTCGCAAAATGGAAATCGCGGCAGTTCAGCGCCATCGAGCAAATCCGAACGTCGCCGAACGCGCTGGCCAATGAGCTGCTGCTCAAAGTACTCTATCCGAACGACGCACGCCAGACTGCGCGCGCCACGGTTGAATCGCTTGGCAAGATCACGCGGGAAAATCTGTTGCAGCACTACAAAACGTATTACATCCCGTCGGGCAATCTGGCTGGAATCAGCGGCGACATCACGCCGCGCGATGCCGTCGCGAAACTCGAAAAGGCTCTTTCAAATTGGAAAGGCGGACCTGTGGAGCGCCTCTCGCTGCCCATCAATCCGCCGATCGCGGAGAAAAAGGTTTACTTTATTCCGCGCCCGAATTCCGTGCAGACTTACCTGGTGCTGGCGAACCGCGCCGTGGATCGGACCAACCCGGATTACATCGCCTGCCTGGTGATGAACCAGGTGCTCGGCTCCGGACCGGCCGCGCGCCTGTTCCGCATCATTCGCGAAGAGAAGGGTTACACCTACGGAATCAGCTCCGGCTTCACCGCGTCGCACTATCAACAACACTTCCTGGCAGCCACTTCTGTCCGCACAGAGGTCACCGAGCCGGCGCTCGCCGATACGCTTCAGGAATTCCGCGAGATCCGGGACGTGCGCGTGCCCAAGGACGAATTTGAAGCGGCCAAGCACGCGCTGGTCGGAAGTTTCGCCATGGTGCTTGAGAATCCGGCGGGCGTGTTGGGCCGATGGATGCAACAGCGGGAATACGGCTTGCCCGAAGACTATTGGGACACATACCCGGAAAAGATCATGGCCATCACGGCGGAAGACGTGCAGAGGGTCGCGAAGAAATATGTGCCGTACGCCAATGTGCAAATCATTGCGGTGGGAGACGGATCGAAGATTCGCGATCTGCTGAAAAAGTTCGGCCCATTAGTCGAAGTGTCGCCGGATTTGAATTAGGGTTTGTGGGGCAAGATGGCATCCTGCCGCCGATTGAAAATCGGCCTGTCCGGTGAAACTTGCTTGGCAAAAGGCCGATTTACAATCGGCGGCAGGTTACCAACCTGCCCTACAATCAATCATGACCGGAGCACACTCGCGCGAACTATACATTGATGGAAAATGGCAGCCGCAGTCGGGCAACGGCTCGATTGATGTTCTCTCGGCTTCCACCGAAGAAATAATCGGCTCAGTTCCGGAAGGCACGGCAGCGGATGCCGATCGCGCCGCTCGCGCCGCCAGAGCGGCTTTCGACAACGGCTGGAGCCAGACCACCGTTCAAGAACGCGCCGCGTGGCTGCTGAAGCTTGCGGGCGCATTGAAAGAGCGCGGCGAGCAAATTGCGAACATTATCAGCCAGGAAGTCGGCTCGCCGATTTCCATGTCAACCAGCATCCAGGCCGGCTTGCCGGTGCTGGTCACCAGCACGTATGCGCAGTTGATTACCGAACTGAAGCTCGAACGGGAAATCGGCAACTCGCTGGTAGTGCGCGAGCCGTTCGGCGTAGTGGGCGCCATTACTCCCTGGAATTATCCGCTGCACCAGATCATGGCCAAGGTGGCGCCGGCGCTTGCATCCGGCTGCACGGTGGTGTTGAAGCCCAGCGAAATCGCTCCGCTCAACGCCATGCTGCTCGCGGAAGCGTGTGAATCCATCGGGCTTCCCGCGGGCGTGCTGAACATTGTCACCGGATATGGACCGGACGTCGGCGAAGCCATCGCATCGCACCCGATGGTCGACATGATCAGCTTCACCGGTTCCGTCCGCGCCGGCAAACGCGTGGGAGCGCTGGCCGCCGAGGGCATCAAAAAAGTCACGCTCGAGCTCGGCGGCAAATCCGCTTTTGTCGTGTTGGATGACGCGCCGCTTGAAAAGGCCATTCCCGCGGGCGCGCGGAATTCAATGCAGAACTCCGGACAAACCTGTTCCGCGTGGACGCGCATGGTGGTGCCGCGCAGCCGTTATCAGGAAGCACTGGACCTGGCGGCACAAGCCATCGGCTCACTGAAGCTGGGCGATCCGCTGGATCCGGCCACGCGGCTGGGTCCGCTCATCTCCGCGACGCAGCGCGAGCGCGTGGAAGGCTATATCGCGAAAGGCAAGCAGGAAGGCGCGCGGGTGGTGATGGGTGGCGGCCGGCCGGCTGCTTTCAACAAGGGTTACTATGTCGAGCCGACCATCTTCGCCGACGTGCAACCCAAAATGACCATCGCTCAGGAAGAGATTTTCGGACCGGTGCTTTCCATTCTTCCGTACGACACCGAGGAAGAAGCCATCGGCATCGCGAACGACACCAGTTATGGATTGGCCGGCGGCGTATGGTCCGGCGATCCCGAGCGCGCCATGCGCGTCGCGCGCCGCATGCGCACCGGGCAGGTGGACGTCAACGGCGGGAAGTTCAATCCACTGGCGCCGTTCGGCGGCTATAAGCAATCCGGCATCGGACGCGAGCTCGGCATGTTTGGGCTGGAAGAATATTTCCAGATCAAATCAATCGCACGGTGAAAATTCAGGGCTGGAACACGGGGAACACGAGGAACACCAACCACCCACCACCGACCACCGACCGCTATCAAATCCCCAAGCCTCGCCGATACGTCTGGTGTGTCACTCAGTCCGCGCTTACGGAAAAGTGTACTTGTAATCGCACTGTCGATTCCGGTCATTGCTTACTGGCGGCTCCGGCAACCCATCGACCTCACGCGTGTATATCGCATCGGATTTGAGTCCTCGCCTCCGCGCCAGTTCGTCGATCCGGATGGCAAGCCCGCTGGGCCCATCATCGACATGACAGCGGAGGCGGCGCGCCGTGCGGGCATTCGTCTGGAATGGGTCTA
>DATDHK010000011.1:0-10762 GCA_036521635.1 Bryobacteraceae bacterium
CCACCACGCAAACCAATCAGGCCGGCGTATATGTGTTCGCCGCGCTTTCGCCCGGACAATACCGGCTGACGGTGGAGCATGCCGGTTTTCGCAAGGCGGTCATCGGCGACGTGACCCTGGAAGTCGGTTCGCAGCTCACCGTGAACATCCCCCTCGAGCTTGGCCAGACTTCCGAATCGGTGGACGTCAAGGGAGCGGCCACGGTCGTCAATACTTCGAACGCGTCGGTCGGCGACGTAGTCTCCGGGAAAAAACTGCTGGACTTGCCGCTCGCCGGCCGCAGCTCTTACGATCTGGTCATCACTCAACCGGGCGTCGTCCAGGGTCTCGGCACCAACGGCAGTTTCAATATCAATGGGAATCGCGGAGGCACCGTCAACTTCACTACCGACGGTATCAACACCAACGACAATCTTCTGCCGGGTTCGTTTTACCTGTACAGCAACCTGGTCAGTGTGGACCGGGCCGAGGAATTCCGCGTGGTCACATCCAATGCCGACGCCGAGTACGGCCGAGGCGCCGGGCAGATCCAAATGGTGACCCGCTCGGGCACCAACGCCTTCCACGGCAGCGTTTGGGAAGAGTTCCGCAACACAGATTTAAATGCGAACGACTTTTTCAATAACCTGAACGGCACTCCGCGCAACGTGCTGCACCAGAATCAATACGGCGGACGCTTGGGCGGACCCGTGCGCCGCAACAAGACTTTTTTCAACGGAATCTACGAGGGTCAAAAGCAACGCCAGGTGATTGCAACCACCCAAAACGTTTATACCCAGTCGGCGCGCAACGGAATTTTTCGATTTTTCCCCGGTGCGCTAAACGGCAACGCCAACGCCGCGGCCCCCACGGTGGATTTGCAAGGCAATCCCGTCCAGCCGGCGGCCGCTACCGGTCCGCTGCAAAGCGTCAACCTCTTCGGCCGCGATCCGAACCGTTTGGTTCCGGACCCCACCGGCATTATTTCCAAACAGCTTGCCCTGATTCCGCTTCCCAATAATTTCCGCGCCGGCGACGGCTTGAACACCGCCGGATTTACATGGTCGCGCCCGTTCCCAACCGACAACACTTTGTACGAAGGCCGCGTGGATCACCTCTTCAACGACAAACACCGCATGTCGATTGTGGCCACTCATCAGGCGTACAACAGTTTCAACGTGGCGTTTCCGCAGAATTTTCCGACCGTGCCCGGCAGTCCCGACCCGACCGAAACCACGCAGTACAGCGCATCGTTCACCAGCGTGTTCCGTCCGAATCTGCTCAATGAAGTGCGCATCGGCGCCTTCCGTCCGCGGACGATTGTTCTCACTCCCGAAGATGCCAAGCCCGAGCTTCTGCCCGTCACGGCCGCCGGGGCGCCCTACATTTTGAGTTTCACCGGCAACATCGCCAGTCCGTTTCCCTCAGCCTTGGGCGGAGCAAGCAATCGCATCACGCCCGTGTACCAGTACGGCGACAGCCTGACCTGGGTGCGAGGCCGCCACTCCTTCAAAGGCGGCGCGGAAATTCGCTTCACGTCGGACCCCGGTTACGACGCGTTTGGCGCGCGTCCCGGCGCGACCATCGGCGCGGGCGCGGTGGCGGTTCAAAATATCAATACCATCACGGGCATCGGTGGAAACTCCGGAGTCGCCCAAAATACTCTGCTCGATCTCGCCGGATCGTTGAGCCTCGCTTTCCAAACCAACAATTCACCCGGCGGCGCGAACCCTGTCTTTCTGCCCGGAGAAACGCGCTATCGCACCTGGCGTCAAAGGGAAGCGTCCTTCTACTTCAAAGACGATTTCAAGCTGACTCCTTCGTTCACGCTGAACCTCGGCATACGATACGAATGGTACGGCGTGCCCACGGAAAATCACGGCAAGATGCTGGCGCCGGTCACCGGCACGGCAGCCGCGTTCGGCATTTCCGGCACAACTTTCGCCAGTGAATTTCAGCCGGGCGCTTCCGCCGGCTCGCTGGTGCGCACTCAACTCATTGGCGAGCACACTCCCAATCCGGACACCAAACTCTACAACAGCGACCTCAACAATTTCGCTCCCGCGGTTGGTTTCGCCTGGTCGCTGCCCTGGTTCGGCAAGGACAAAACTGTGATCCGCGCCGGATACGGCATCGGCTACGAGCGCTTGCCCATCTACCTGACGCACAATAATTCCGGACTCGAGCCGGGACTTTCGGAAACCGACACGCTGGTGCTTCCATCGTCGTTGACCGTCGCAAATCTGGTCCTGCCGGTTCAGCCGGCGGGCCTTCCGTTGTCCCTGATACCGGCCGTGGGCACCGGTTCGCGCACCCAGAATCTCTACGTTTTCGATCAGAATCTGCGGACGCCGTACGCCCAGAATTACAACTTTTCCATCCAGCGCGCGCTTTCCGGAACCAGTTCCATCACCGTCAGCTATGTGGGAAGCAAGGGCTCGAAGCTGGTGCGGTCGGTCAATGTGAATGAAGCCAACGTCTACGAAAATGGAATCTTGCAGGCGTTCCAAACCATTCAGGCGGGCGGCACGTCGCCGCTCATCGAACAGATTTTCGGCGCGGGCGGCTCCAACGCCGTGCGCGCCTCCAGCGCCACGCAGGGATTCTTCGCCAACAACAACGTCGGCGGTTTCGCGAACTTCATCAATACGACGACGTCGCTGGGGGCAGGCGTCGTGGGCGGTTTACTCAGCAAGGCCGGACTGCCCACCAACTTCGTCGTCGTCAATCCGCAGTTCGCCAGCGTGTTTCTCACCAGCAACTTCGCCAACTCCACTTACAATTCCCTTCAGGTTGTATACAACAGGCGTTTTTCTCAAGGCTTGACGCTGCAAAGCAGCTACGTTTTCAGCAAGGCCCTGGGCGAGGATGAGGGCGACAGCAGCACCGAACAGGCCGCCTACCGCACGCTCCGCAACGAGCGTCTGGACAAGCGCCGCCTGAGCTTCGACCGCACGCACGTGTTCAAAGTGAACGGGATTTACGAGCTGCCCGTCGGCCGGGGCAAGACCTTCGCCCCGCACACCAACGGATTTGTGGATCGCATCATCGGCGGATGGCAGATCGGCGCCATCTTCAATAAATATTCGGGACAGCCATTGACGTTCTCCGGGCAAAACACCATCAATAATTTCGGGACTTCCGGCGCGACGGCGTTCACTCCGAATGTTGTCGGCCCCATTCCCGGCGGCGAAGTCCAGCGGGTGGGCAACGGAGTTATTTATTTCAGCGGCCTGACCCAGATCCCCGATCCCAATATCGCGAACCTGGTCAGCACCCTGCGCCCCTTCTCAACTCTCCGCTCCATCGCGGCCAACGGCGCCCCGATCCTGGTGAATCCCGGAGCAGGCCAGCTAGGCAACCTGGGCCAGAATTCCTTCACCGGCCCGGGAACATTCCGCTTCGACGTAAACCTGATCAAGCGCATCCGCATCACGGAGCGCGTGACCTTGCAGCTAGGCGCGACAGCCCAAAACCTGACCAACACGGAACAATTCGGAAACCCGAATCTCAACATCAACGACCTGAACTTCGGCCGCATCACCGGCAGCGCCCCCTTCTCGAACGCCGGAGTGGGCACCAGCAGCCCAGCCCGAATAGTAGTGCTGCAAGGCCGAATTACGTTCTAACTAAAACGTGGCGTTCATCCAGAATCAAGGCGCAAGAATTTATTGGGACGAGCAAGGCGCGGGAGATCCAATCCTCCTGATCATGGGCCTGGGCTACCCCTCGTGCATGTGGTACCGCACGCGCCCAATGCTGTCCGCCCAATACCGGACGATCGCCCTGGACAATCGCGGAGTGGGCCAAAGCGAAATGCCGCCGGGCCCCTACCCGGTCGCCGCGATGGCCTCCGACGCACTGGCCGTCCTGGATGCAGCCGGCATAGAAAGCGCGCACGTGTTCGGCATCTCGATGGGTGGAATGATCGCGCAGGAATTAGCTCTGCAAAATCCGGCGCGGGTGCGGTCGCTGATCCTGGGCTGCACCGCTTGCGGCGGACCGTTAGCCGTGCGCGCGACGCCCGAGGCCAACCAGATGCTGATGGCCCGCGCCAAATTGCCCCCCGAAGAGGCCGCCGAATCCGCCATCCCGTTCATCTACGATCCAGGCACCCCACGCGAGAAAATAGATGAGGACCTGGCCGTCCGCAGGCCGTGGTTCCCGCATCCCGACGCCTACTCCGCCCAGCTAAAGGGAATCTTAGCTTGGGAAGCGTACAGCCGCCTGGATCGAATAACGGCGCCAACGCTAGTCATTCACGGCGAGCACGATCAACTAGTCATGCCGGGAAATGGCCAATTAATAGCCCAACGAATTCCCGGCGCAAAGCTGGTGCTGATTCCGAACGCGAGCCACATTTTTACGACCGACCAGCCCGACGTGTCGCACCAAGCAATTTCAGATTTCCTAGCCACTATCTTTCCCTGAAGTGGCCGGCGCGCCGTTCCGTCACCGCCCGTATTCCTTCCTTATGATCCTCGGTACGGGCCAGCCGGCTCTGCTCAGCCAGTTCATGCGTAGTCTGCGCCCGCACCGCGTCGGCAAGCCCTCGCCGCAACGTAGCCCGCGTCGACCGTACCGCCAGCGGCGCACCCACGGCAATTTCCGCGGCCAATTTGAGCGCCTCTTCACGCAGACTTTCCGCAGGCGCCAGCACATCGGCGAGCCCTATCGCTGCCGCCTCCGCGCCCGTAATTCGCCGGCCGGTAAGCAGCATCATGCCGGCCTTTTGAATGCCGATCAAGCGCGGCAGCGTGTACGTCAACCCAAATCCCGGATGAATTCCAAGCTTCACGAAATTCGCCGCGAATCGCGCTTCGGGCGCCACTACTCGAAAGTCGGCAACCAAGGCAAGCCCCAGCCCGCCGCCAACAGCAGCGCCTTGAATTGCAGCCACCACCGGCTTCTCGCATGCAAACAGACGAACGGCTTCCGCATACAGACGGCTCGGGCCACCATCCAGAAAGTCCTCGCTCTCCGATCCACGATTGAAGTCCGCGCCCGCGCAGAAAGCCTTGCCCTCGGAAGCCAGCACAGACGCCCGGCACGCCGGATCGCCATCCAGCGTTTCGAAAGCGTCGGCCAAATCCCGAATCAGTTGGTCGTCGAAGAAATTGTGCGGCGGCCGGTGAATCTCAACCAGCGCGACATGATCGTTCACGTCTACCGACACATCTCCGAACCGGCTATTTGCCATGGTCTCCCCGCAAGCGCAGCAGCTTCCTGGCAATCACCCAGCGATGCACTTCCGACGGGCCGTCATAGATCCGCATGTTGCGCACGATACTCGCCATCAACTGCAGCGGCATCTCCTTGGTCATTCCCATGGCGCCGAAAGTCTGCATCGCATGATCCACAATTTCCCAGGCCATTTCCGTCGCGAACACCTTGACCATGGACAGCTCAGTGCGCACATCGCGCTTCCTATCGAGTTTCCACGCCACGTCGTAGGCCATCAGCCGGCAGGCATGAATTTTCGCCGCGGCATCCGCCACCCACCACTGAATAGTCTGCCGCTCCGCCAGCGGCACACCGAAGGTTACCCGTTGCTGAGCATACTCGCACATCATGTCGAGCGCCCGCTGCGCGACGCCGATGCAGTTGCACGCCATCTCCAGCCGCTTGGTAGACAGCCGGATCTGCATCGGAGCGAACCCTTGGCCTTCGGCGCCCAGCAGCTTCGACTCCGGCACACGGCAATCCTCCAGCGCCACCTCGTAAGTGATATGCCCCGCGATCATCTGAATTTTGCGAAGCACATTGAAACCCGGCGTGCCCTTGTCCACCAGGAAAGCGGAAATGCCGCCGCGTGCGCGCTTGGCGGGATCGGTAACCGCCATCAAAATCGTGAAGTCCGCTTCGGCCGCTTTGCTGATCCAGATCTTCCGGCCATTGATCACCCAGTGGCCGCCATCTTTGACGGCAGTTGTAGTCATCGACGCCGGATCCGCTCCCGCGCCGGGCTCGGAAATTCCGATCGCCGAAATCGTTTCGCCGCGCACGTACGGGACAAGATACCGGGCGCGCTGTTCGTCGTTGACGGTCGCCATCAGCATTCGCAGGTTCGGCGAATCGGGCGGAAACACATACGGCGCGACTGTTTTTCCGAGCTCTTCACTTACGCCGACCAGCGCCACTTCGGGAAGATCGGATCCGCCGGCATCCTCGGGCGCGTCCAATCCCCACAAACCCAATTCGCGCGATTTCTTGTCGATGGGCGCGCGCTCTTCGGGCGTCAACATCACGCCCTGGCCCGCCGCTTCGCGCTCCAATACGACAGATTCGAGCGGCATCAATTCTTCGCGCACAAAGCGCGCGACAAGGTCTTTCAACATCCGATGTTCATCGTTCAATGCAAAATCCACAGTACAATTCTCCTATGCCAAGCCTGATCCGGTTTGCCCCCGTTGCCGCCCTGGTGTTGCTATCGGCACAAGCGCAAGAGGCGCCGCCCGCGCCGCTCGCGCATTTTCATCACGTGCATTTGAATTCTACCGATCCCAAAGCCGCGATCGATTTCTACACCTCCAAATTCGACTGCGAAAGAGGAAAATTCGCCGGAGCGCTGGATGCCGTATGGGCGCAGAAATCGTGGCTGCTATTCACTAAGGTAAACCAGCCGCCCAAGTCCGAGATCACTTCCGCGATCTGGCATATCGGCTGGGGCGCCGAAGACATGAAGGGGACGTATCAGAAGCAGCTCGACAGCGGAACGAAATTCGCGATGCCCATCACGGACATCAGCGACATCGGCGGCGGCGCCGCGCAGGGCGTTTTCTTCTACGCGTATGTCGACGGGCCGGATCGTCAGTTGATCGAGTTGAACACTTCGAATCATCACCACTTCGGGCACATCCACATGTTCAGCAAAGATCCGGTGTCGGCCGGCGAATGGTATATGAAAGAGTTCGGTTTGATCCGGCGCGGGCGGGGAACTCCATCGCGTGAGCCACGCATGTACAGGGGATTCCAAATTGGTCCCTCGATGTCGCTGATGGCGGACGACGTCAACATCATTATTTATCCGATGGAGTACGCCAAGACGCAGTGGCCGGAGCTTTGGAAGGACCGGAACGATTTCGAATCGACGAAGGGGCATGTCACGGATCATTTGGGATTCAGCGTGGACAATCTCGACGAGACAATTGCGCGACTCAAGAAAGATGGCGTGGTGGTGACGGATGAGCCGCGGACTGTGCTCGGGAAGTTGAAGATTGCTTTCATTGAGGGGCCGGACAAGGTTCGGATTGAGCTGGTGGAAGGGCAGGCAAAGAAGGAGTAGGATAACTCTACCGACCGGTTGGTCTGTTTTGGTGTACACTCATCTAGACAGGAGGCACTCCCCATGAACCGCGCAGTTCTGGCATCCCTTGCTCTTGCGATTCCTTTCGCTGCTTTTGGCGATCCCGTTCGGACCGATCTCGGACTTGTTTCGGGCGCGCCCGGCAGCAACCCGGCCGTGCACGTCTACAAAGGCATTCCCTATGCCGCACCGCCCGTGGGCGACAGGCGTTGGAAGAAGCCCGCGTCCGCGGCAGCGTGGACGGGCGTGCGCGAAGCCAAAGAGTTTTCGACGCCTTGCATGCAGGTTCCGTATCCGAAAGATTCCATCTACTATTCGGCGCCTGTACCGGTGAGCGAAGACTGCCTCTATCTCAATATCTGGACGAAGCCGGAGAAGGCCCGGCTGCCGGTCATGGTGTGGATCCACGGCGGCGCTTATACGCGCGGCGCCGGCGCGACGCCGACTTACAACGGCGAGAATCTCGCGCAAAAGGGCGTGGTGGTGGTGACCATCAATTACCGGCTGGGCATCTTCGGATTTCTTGCGCATCCCGAGTTGACCAAGGAATCCGACGTTCACTCGTCGGGCAATTACGGACTGCTGGACATGGTGGCTGCACTGCAATGGGTGCAGAAGAATATTGCGGCGTTCGGCGGCGATCCAAAACGCGTGACGATTTTCGGCGAATCGGCCGGGTCTTCGGCGGTGAACTTTCTGATGGCGTCGCCGCTGGCCAAGGGTTTGTTCCAGCGCGTGATCGGCGAGAGCGGAGCGAATTTCGGACGCGGAACCAAGTTGGCGGACATGGAGAAAAACGGCGCGCGCTTGGGAACGCTGGCGGACCTGCGAGCCAAATCCGCCGAGGATGTTTTGAAAATCGAGGGGTCGTTCCGGCCGGGCGTGGACGGGTGGTTCCTGCCGGAAAGCGTCGCCGACATTTTTGCGCACGGCAGGCAGAGCGATGTTCCGGTGATCGCCGGATACAATGCCGACGAGTCGCGGACGCTGGCGCCGTGGCCCGCGACGGGTACGGCGAAATCGTTTCTCGATCAGACGCACAAGCGGTTCGGTGATAAGTCTGAAGAGTTTTTGAAGCTGTATCCGGTTGGGTCGGAGGAGCAGGCCGCGGAGGCGCACTACAACAGTACGCGCGATCAGGGGATGGGTTGGCAGATGCGGACGTGGGTGCGGAACCAGGGGAAGTCGGGCAAGGCGCCGGCGTTTCTGTACCACTTCACGCGGGTTCCGCCGGGTCCGACGGCCGCGCAGTATCGCGCCTATCACGCGGCTGAGATTCAGTACGTGTTTGCGAATTTGCGGCCGGGGCGTCCGTGGGAAGATGCGGACCGCAAGCTGGCGGACGCCATGTCGAGCTACTGGGCGAACTTCGCGGCGACGGGCAACCCGAATGGAAAGGGTTTGGAGAAGTGGCCGGTGTATGAAGCGAAGAGCGATCCGGCGATGATCTTCGGCGATCAGGTGGTGGTGCGGCACGAGGTGAATAAGGCGGCGCTGGATTTCTTTGACCGGTTCTTTGCAGCGCAGCAATAGGCGCCGGCTTCGTCGAGGGTGAGTTGGCTGGCGAGCCGATGCTTTTGCATCGGTTGAGATGATCGATAGAAATTCTTGCTATCGATCACAATAATGCGTATGATGATCGATAGGATCGGATTCTATCGATCATGCCCTGGAACTGGGAATTACCTGATTGGCCCAATTTTGGGTAGTGGGGTCTTAGTGGGGAGATGGCGTTTCAAACTCAACGACAAAGATTAGGCTTTGGTATTTGTCTGGGCCGAAGTAGCCCAGTTTCTCTCCATCCGCACTCTGCACCTCGTAGCCAGCACCAGACTCTGTGAACCCTCCGATGGTTTGCTCCGTCTCTTTCCCGTCCCTCGCCACTAGTCGCATTTTCATCTTCATGCTCTAACCCCCTATCAGTTCATCAATCGTCCAAACATGATCGCTGATGCCCGCTGCCATCGCGGGCGTGATTCGCAGCGATCCATGAATCCGGCAAAAGTTGTAGTGCGCGAAGTGCAACGCCAATGCCGCTTTCAGATTGTCCCACTTTTCCGAGAACGCATAGGTCAAGCGCGTGAGTCGCTTGCACCACTGACGAAGCGTGCCGTTCTTGCGCTCGACGTGCGATGTACTAGCGCGACTCATGTTAGGTGCGCCGAAGATTTCCTTCTTCTCGACCGAAACGAAAGAACCTGGACTATAGCGTTCGCGGCCTTCTTCCTGTTTGCTGAAGACCTTTACTACCTGACTGTAATCGGCGCGATCATGCAGGCCAGCATCAATGGCGTAGACGTAGGGACTGAAGCCGTCCGTGCACATATCAAATCGTTCGTTCGCAGTGGCCCATCGAACTTTAGAAATAAAATCGTCTGTGCTTGCCTGATTGCGCTTTCCGAGGTGCCACGCTACGACCAGCTTGGACGCTCGATCCAAACCGATGAAAGTGTACGCATCACCGATCTGTTTCGCATGGGCTTCTTCTGGCCCCTTGTGCCCTTCCTTCTTTTGCACAAACGTCCAAATTTCGTCCGCCTGTAATTGGGAGATTTTCACGTTCCGCACTTTTTTCAGTAAAGAGTCGCTCACAGTTCTCGCCAGCTCGCACCAAAAGATTGAGAACCGTTCGCTTCTCGACATCACACAGACGAGCCGTCCCGCGCACAGAGTTTCCCTCAACCAAACAGTGCAGGATCATGGCGATCTTTTCATCAGGCAAACGGGAATCAGAACCGAACAAACGTTCGCGTTGTTCGCTAAATCGCTTTCCGCATTGCTGACACTTCCAGCGCTGGACATCGTTCCGTCCTCGACCAGCTTTGACCGTCTCGATTTTGCACGAATGACATGTCATTTTGATCTTGCTTTCTTCGGACGCAAGCGTCAAAATGACAGCGGGCGTAGAAACCCTGCCTTTGGCGCAAGCCCGAGGTTAGGCCCAATGAGCAGTTAGCGCTGCAAGTTGGGCTGAATTTGGTACCCCTGGCCGGATTCGAACCGAGCGATCTCAAGCTTAGTAGGCAAGCGCTCTGACCATCTGAGCTACAGGGGCTATAGGAAAGAGCCAGCAGTTCCGGTTTCGCGACTGGGGGTTGCTGGCTATTTTCTTTTAGAATCATACTACTAGGCTATGATAAACTTATCATGTAGAAGAGTCAAGAGAAATCGCTTGTAGCCATAATATTTTTATCATACAATGGCTATTGAATGGATGTTCCTGGATTTTATGGATGGACTAGACAGTCCCATTGCCGAATGGCTAAGGGATCGAAAGGCAGTTCCTATCAAGGCCAAGGCTAAGATAGACCGCATTCTCTTGCAGTTAGTAGAAACACCCCTGTGGGTTCGCCCACTTGCAAGCAACCTCGACGAGCATGATGGAATCGTCGAAATAAGGATTCGTTACATGAACATCCAGTATCGGTTATTGGGGTTTAGAGGACCAAGAGAACGTCAGTTTACGCTGCTGGTTCC
>DATDHK010000012.1:0-3541 GCA_036521635.1 Bryobacteraceae bacterium
GTACTTGGGGCGGCTGCTGCTTTCACTGAATGTCCTCTGAATTGGCGGGTCGGCGAAAATTCGCCTAGTTTGCGTCCCACCATGTTCTCGGTAACGTACACCGGAATAAACTTTCGGCCGTTGTGGACCGCCAGCGTGTGCCCGATGAACTCGGGCAGAATTGTGGAACGCCGCGACCAGGTTCGCAACACTTTCTTTTCGTTCTTGTCATTCATCGCGGCCACCTTCTTGGCCAGGTGGTCGTCCGTAAATGGGCCTTTTTTTAGCGATCTGCTCATGTTTTAAATCCTACCCCTAGCCCCTCTTCTTCGACTTGCGGCTCACAATCCACTTGTCGGTACGCTTGTTGTTGCGGGTCTTGAATCCGCGCGTGGGCTGGCCCCACGGCGTCACCGGATGACGGCCGCCGGAAGTTTTGCCCTCGCCGCCGCCGTGCGGGTGGTCCACCGGATTCATCGAAACGCCACGATTGTGCGGCTTCTTTCCCAGCCAGCGGCTCTTGCCCGCTTTTCCGTGCGATTCGTTTTCGTGCTCGACGTTCCCCACCTGCCCGATGGTGGCCATGCATTCCACTTGTACTTTTCGGATCTCGCCCGACGGCAATTTCAAGAGAGCGATGCCGCCTTCGCGCGAAACCAATTGCGCCTGGGCGCCGGCCGATCGCGCCATCTGCGCGCCCTTGCCGGGCCGTAGTTCCACGTTGTGCACCACGGTGCCGGCGGGAATATTCTTGAGCGGCAGGGCGTTTCCAATCAGGATGTCGGCTTCGGCGCCCGAGCTCACCGTGCGTCCCACTTCTAAACCCACCGGGCAAACTATGTAGCGCTTTTCACCGTCGGCGTAGTGCAGCAGAGCGATGCGGGCGGTGCGGTTGGGATCGTATTCGACGGAGGCGACTTTGGCGGGGATGCCGGTTTTGTCGCGCTTAAAATCGATGACGCGGTAGGCTTGCTTGGCGCCGCCGCCGCGGAATCGCGAGGAGATCAGGCCCTCGCTGTTGCGGCCGCCGGAGCGCTTCTTGCCTTCCACCAGCGATTTCTCCGGACGGTCTCTGGTGATCTCGTTCCGGGAAACGGTGCTGGTGAACCGGCGCGTCGGCGTCGTCGGATTGTACTTTTTCATCGGCATACTGAAATGGTCTCTCCGTTAAATTTCGGCGTACTCCGGAATCTTCTGGCCGGGTTTCAATGTGACGTACGCTTTTTTCCAGTCCGAGCGATAGCCGGAGAATCGGCCGCGGCGCCGAAGCTTGCCGACCTGGTTCGCGGTTCGGACGTCAGCCACCTTCACTTTGAACAACTGCTCCACCGCGGCCTTCACCATCACTTTGTTGGCGTCGGTGGCCACTTCAAAGCACAGGGTGCGCTCGCCGTCCTTCTTGGCCACTCCCTTTTCAGTCACGATGGGCCGCTTGATCACTTCGTAAACGGTCATTTTGCAAGCGCCTCCGATAATTTCTTCGCGGCGGTTTCAGAGAGGACCACTTGAGCGTGGCCGAGCAGGTTGTACACCGTCACGTCCTTGGTCTCGACCAGCGTTACGCCCGCCAGATTTCGCGAGCCAAGCACCAGATTCTTGTTCTCGCCGTTATCCACCAGCAACACGGTCTTCGCTATTTCGAGTTGCGAAAGCACCGCGCGCATGCCCTTGGATTTGTGATCGGGAAGCGAGAAATCCTGAACCACTTTCAATTCGCCGTCGCGCAGTTTCGCCGAAAGGGCGGACCGCAGGGCGCCCAGCAGCATCTTGCGCGGAAGCTTGTAGCTGTAATCGCGCGGTTGCGGACCGTGGGTGGTGCCGCCGTGCCGCCACAGAGGCGACCGTATGGAGCCCATGCGCGCCCGGCCGGTGCCTTTTTGCCGCCACAGCTTTTTGCCCGAACCGGATACTTCGTGACGCGATTTGGTTTTCGCATTCCCGCCGCGCTCGCCGGCGCGCGAATGGCGGACGGCTTCGTAAAGCAGGTCCTCATTCACCGGCGCATCGAACACTTCGTCGGCCAGATCGAGGGAACCAACCACTGCGTTATTTAAGTCGACGATATCTACACTCGGCATGCTTGGTTACCTCTTCGCCCTTCTCACCAGCACATACCCGCCATTGGGGCCGGGAACCGCGCCTTTGACGACCAGCACGTTATCTTCTGTTACTACATCCACAATCTCGAGATTGCGCACCGTCACCTGCTGAGTGCCCATGTGACCGGCCATGCGCATTCCGGGGAAAACGCGGGAGGGAAAACTGGATGCGCCGATCGACCCCGGAGCGCGGTGGAACATCGAACCGTGCGATCCCGGACCGCCCTTGAAGTGGTGCCGCTTGACCAGGCTGGCGAAACCGCGGCCCTTGCTCTCGCCGATCACGTCCACCTTGTCGGCGGGCTTGAACTGGTCGACCAAAATGCGGTCGCCCTGTTTCAGATCGTCGTCGCCGGGACGCATGCGGACCTCGCGCAGATACTTCACGCCGTCGGCGCCGGCCTTTTTCAGGTGCGCCGCCATCGGCTTGGTCGCGCGCGAGGCCTTGGCGAATTCCACCAAGCCAAGCTGCACGGCGTCGTAACCGTCGGTGACCGGCGTCTTGCGTTGAACTACTACACAAGGTCCGGCCTTGAGCAGCGTGACGGGCACAACCTGCCCATCTTCGCGGAACACCTGCGACATCCCGATTTTCTTGCCTAAAATCCCTGGGGTCATATAAACCTTTTGGAACACGGGGAACACAGAGAACACGAGGAACACAAAGACGAACGCATCGTTGACGTGTTCCTTGTGTTCTCTGTGTTCCCCGTGTTCCTTGTGTTCCCCGTGTTCAAGTTCTACCTACCTATTTCCCTTTTCCAAACGCCTTGATTTCCACGTCCACGCCGGCGGGCAGATCGAGCTTCATCAACGCATCCACCGTGTCCTGCGTGGGCTCGAGAATATCGAGCAGCCGTTTGTGCGTCCGGATTTCGAACTGCTCGCGCGACTTCTTGTCCACGTGCGGCGACCTCAGCACGGTGTAGCGGTTCTTGATTGTGGGCAGCGGAATTGGGCCCGCCACCGTCGCCCCGGTCCTCTTGGCGGTGTCGACGATTTCCGTCGTCGATTGGTCCAGAATGCGGTGATCGTACGCCTTAAGGCGGATGCGAATGCGTTCTCGTAAGCTCAACTTTTGCTCCCTTTCAGTCGCAAAGGTGGTTGGTGGTGGGTGGTCGGTGGTCGGAAAATTCTCCTGCCACCTACCGCCTACCTCCTACCGCCCTATTCCAATATCTCTGTAACTGTTCCCGCCCCGACGGTTCGTCCGCCTTCGCGAATCGCGAACCGCAATCCTTTGTCCATGGCCACCGGCGTGATCAACTCCACCACCAGCCCTACGTTGTCCCCCGGCATCACCATTTCGCTGCCCTCGGGCAATTCCGTCACGCCCGTCACGTCCGTCGTCCGGAAATAAAACTGCGGACGGTAGCCCTTGAAGAACGGTGTGTGCCGCCCGCCTTCATCTTTGCTCAACACGTAGATCTCGCCCTTGAACTTCTTGTGCGGCTTGATCGAGC
>DATDHK010000013.1:0-19446 GCA_036521635.1 Bryobacteraceae bacterium
AATTCGCGAGCGGGACATGCGTCATTTTTCCGACGCGTTGGACGGATGCAATTTTCGATTACCGGAGGACCTGCATCCGCACTTGCCCAAGCTGCTATGGCTGTATCAAATGGGGCTGATCCTGTTCTGGATCTACGACCGCTCGCCGGAGCAGGCGCGAACCGAACGGCTGGTGGACAAAAGCCTGGGCATCGTAACGGGGATCCTAAAGCTTTCGAAGTCGCCGTTTATGCGGCCGGTGCGGCGGATTGCGATCGAGTTGCTGGAGGCGGTGTCGGAGGAAATGAGATGACAGGAAGCTGTGAAAAATCAAGAACACAAAGGAACACGAGGAACACAAGGAACACCAGGAACAAAAGAAACAGGTGAGGTATCCAGCGACTTCCTCCGTTCCTCGAAATCATTCCACTCGCCCGAACTGGTCTGGTGTTCCTCGTGTTCCTTGTGTTCCTCGTATTCCTTAGTTCTTGATTTTTTCCCAGCTTCCAGCCAACTCATTGTTTTCGTTCCCAGATTTCAAAAATGCCGAACTGGCGGACCGGCTCGAACCTGGTCGTCAGAAAAGACCAGGTTTGGGGAAAAACCGAATAGACCGGCTGCGTGCTCATGAACGTGAATTGTTCTTTCACCACGGTCTGAATATTGTGCGTCTCGAGAGAGTGCAAGATTGCGTTGTCCAGGCGCGGAATATCGGACGCTGTCTGGCTGTGGTTCGGAGCGAAAAACAGCAACGGCGACGGCGATGGCTTGCGCAGCAACCCGTAAAGAATCGTCGCGTCCCCTGCAACGAAAAAATTCCCTGGCCGGCTTTGCAGATATCGAGCCACGTTCTCGAAATCCTCCCGGCGAATCGTGACCAGGCCATTCGATGTTGGGATCAAGGTCGGGTCGCCCCAATAAACCCGCTCCAATCCCGGCAACTGAATTCGATCCACAAACCGCGTGGTGGATCCGAATTCCTGAACGATCCGATAACGGGCCACCAGCACGCCCTCACCAACTACCCAGGCGGACAACACCAATAGCACCATAAAAGCGGCGGTGGCGAAAGCCGCGGGCGTTGGTAAGCGAACAGGGATCCGGATGGTCCCCGAGCCGATATCCGCGGAGTAACTGGTCTGACGAAGAAGCAGGACCACGCACAGCAGCAGACCCACTATGAGTCCGAGGAAAGGCTGGCCGTTTTGCGGTTCGTTCATGGTACTGACGATGAATAGATTCTGATAAAGCGGCAAGGACAACAGCAGAAAGCCGCAAATCGCGAACCTGCGCATCCGGCCGGCCTTCAGATCCAGATTCAGCGCGCCAACTATCAACACCAGCGGCCCAATCAGCATTCCAAGCAAGCTGGGCGGGATCGCGGAGCGTGGAGTCAGCAGACACAGAAAGACTCCTTCCGCCAGCGATTCAAGATGCATCAACACGCGTTCTTTTCCTATTCCGCCGGCGACCTCAATTGCGTGCCGCCAGAACAAGGCGGGATCGGAGAACAATCGCAACCAAACCAAAAAGACGGCAGCGGCGATCAAGGCCCCCGCGCCGAAAGACGCCAGGCTGAGCGGCAAGCGCGGGCCGGTCCGCCAATTCTGTATCATTATCACGCCCGCGCAAACAGGCGCGAAGAATGCCCCGGCATTTTGTTTGCTCAGAAAGGCGCAGGTCATGCAGCAACCGGCTAGAAACCAGAACAGCATGGAAAAGCGATTTGTGAGCCGGCCCGCTTCAAGTGTGCATTGCAAGGCGCCGCAGGCAAACAGAAAAGCGACTTGTTCCATCCACAACGTGCCGAACGGCGGTTGAAACCAGATGGCCGTGACGAGGCCCGCCAGCAATACTGGAAAATTCGACGCACCGGTCACCAGGTTGCCGGTAATTCGCATGATGGATGCCGTGGCGAGCACGTTCACCACCGCCGCCGACAGCACCATGGAAGAGAAGTTCAGGCCGGCGACTTTGAAGAATGCCGCTTGAATCCAAAGCATGATCGGCGGAAACGCCATGTAAAAATCGCGGTACGGAACCTGGCCTTGCAGGATGCGCCATGCGCCGTCAAAACCGGCGGATTGATCGAACAGGAAAAGGCCGCGGTGGCCCGAGTACCAGGTAAGGGTAAATGCGAGGACCAGGATTGCAGTTTTGACAACTGCCGGCCCAAGCGAGCCGGCGAAAATCGACGATTTGCGTCCGCCATGATTTCGCCGGGACATGGTTCGTTGGCACGAGTTTAGCAGGTGGGGCAGGTTGGTAACCTGCGGCCGATTGACAATCGGCCCGTAAGGAATATTCCGAATTAAACACTGGGCGGATTACCAATCCGCCGCAGGTTGCCAACCTGCCCTACGTCCCGGCAAGCGCCGCCGTGGACATCGAAGGCGATTCCGGGCCGGACTTGATGTATTCCTCCGCCGCGTGCACCACGTCGTCCAGCGTGTCACCCTTCAGGCGCCGGAAAATTTCGTCCATGGTGTGCATGCCCATCATCCGGTAGCTCTCCGTCTGCGATTCGTCGAACCACTGGTCGCCGGTGGTCTGGTGCGGAAAAGTGAGGTTCCCGGAATGATAGCTTTGAACGTCCGGGGGTTCATTTCCCAGGTACATCGGTTTCACGTAGACCAGATATCCGTCCTCGCAGGCCGCGCCATCGACGTTGGAGTAACGGATCCGCGCTATGGCGCAACGCTTCTTGCGGGCCTGCAGCGGCGCGGTGAGAGCTTGCTCGAATTCGATGGGAATGTTCATGTCGATGCGAACCTTGCGGAGCGCGTTGCCCAGGTCCTCGTAGGTGAAGTCGGGATCGCCGCCGGAATCCAGCACCACAATATGGCGGCATCGCCGCTGAACCATTTCGTAGACGCCCAGGTTTTCGAAATGGCCGCCGTCCGACAAATAAACGTAAGGACTGTGGCTGTTGGTAAGCCCGAACGCTTCGCGAATCAGCGAGCCGGTGGCCGAATGCGGACCGCGCTGCTTCCAGGAATTCTCGCCGTGAATGCCGGGATTCCCCAGCCATGCGCCCAGCCGCGCGTTGAACAGAGTCATGATAAAACCGATCACGGGCGAAGAATGGTAGCCCATGTTCGGACTTGCCGCCGCGCCCGAGATGGCCATGGCGGTCCCAAGCGTCAAGCCTTCCGCATACTCGGTGGCCGGCCGGTAACCTAGATCGCTACTGCCGCAATACAGCGTGGTGACGGTGAAGGACTCGGCTTTTCGTTGCTGCCAGGCCAGCCGCTCGCCTGAAACCAGGTTGAGCGTCAGGTTCAAAACGTGCAGTGGTTTGTATTCCGTATTCAGCGTATACATGTGCATGTTATCGGTCTCGGCGAAACCGGTAAAGGGGCTGGCGTTTCGTTTCGGATTGGAAGCGCCCAGGTACGCGCGGATCAGACGATTGCGGTACATGGCGTGAATCGAAAAAATATTTATGTTGATGAAGCGCGCCATTATCGCGCTGAGCGCGAAGAAACCCACCGCCGCAATTAAGTTCGCGATTATGTGGCTCTCTTCCGCCATTTTGTGATGATCCCACCAGGGTATCGGGCTCAACCTGGTAAGGAAAGGGAGACCGGACAGAAGGGAAAGCAGACCGGAAAGGACGATGTTCGTGAGCAGCGACAACGCAATGAAGAAGACCACCACGAAAAGCGGAGGCGCCAGCTTTAGCGCCAGGGCCACTTTCCACGATTGCTCTTTGGGCTGGCGCTGATCGCTGGTGGGATTGCTTTTCCCGCTGTACCCGGCCCGGGCCGAGATCCAGCCGCTGATGGCGCCCATGCCGCCGGCGGCGGATTGCACCCAGGCGTGCCATCTCAAAACAAATTCCGGCGCCAGCAGCACCAGCGAGAAAACGGCGGCCCAGATGAGAATGACCATGGTCAACCACGCGCCCGCCCGCGACATCCACTCGCGATCGTCGTCCTTGAGCACGTGACTGGTGAGGCCGACAAACAGGCCACCGGCCACGGCGAAGCCCACCAGCAACAGCGGAGGCCCCAGCGCCATGAAGTGCGACAGGCCGATAATATCCGACGGATAAATCAGGTCGAACAAAACCCAAGCCAATACGCCAACGCCAACGCCCAACAGAAACATCGCCAAGGTGATAGGCCCGAATAAGAGTTTGACGAATTTTTTCCGGTCGCGGAACAGAACGTAGACTAGGTAGGCGAGCCAGCCGCCGTAGGACTCTACCAGTCCCCGCTTGATTTCGTGCAGCATGCTCGGCAGCCCGTCGGTTGTAGCAACCCACCACCAATAGAAATGCACGCAATGCAAAATGTGGGAAAGCACCAGGGGAGCCAGAACGTAGAGTAGAAAATCTCCTTGTGTGTGCGGAACATCGCCGACGCCCGGCAGGTAACGCACGGCGTTGAAGATGGCCAGACTGAAGAGTAAGTAGCTGAGGTAGAGAACCACAGTGGTCGCCCACTGCCACGCTTGCGGTGGATTGTCGCCATAAAAATTCCGTAGATCGACCAGTCCAACCATCACGCGCGGAATGGCGAGCGCGAACATCAATAGCGGCACCAGCACCAGCCAGTTGAGGGTCATGTTGCGGATGATGGTGGCGGCGACGGTCCAGGTGTCGCCCGAGAAAAATCCGAGTTTGGGCGTGAGGTAGTTGTTGTAGTCGCGCAGGTGCTGGATCGGATCCGGATCGGGATGAACCGGCTTGGGCGCGTTTCGCTTGAGCTGCGGCGCGATTTTATCGTAGCCGCCCGCGCGCTGTATCCAGGCGGTAAGCCAGCTTCCGATGTATCCGCCGCCCGAGACGGTGGACAGATAGTCGAACTTGCCCAGGATGTTGTGGTCCGCCAGGCTTTGCAGGGCGCCGAGGGCGAAGGTGGCGCTGCGAATCCCGCCGCCGGAGATGCAGAGCGCGCTGAAGGGCTTGGGCTCCTGATGAACTTTTTGGAAAAGCTCGGCGCGGCGCTCGGTTTCAGAAAGCTTCGGGTCCGAAGGCTCATACGAAAAATCGCTGCGCAGCGCCTGATATTCTTCCGCGAGAACCTCCGAGAGGCAAGTGGACGGTACTTCCGGCATCCCCAAACTATATATCATTTCCGAATGAGGTGACAGCCAACTCTTTCACCAATTGTCTTTATAGTTCTTTGTAGAAAAACGACGAAGTATTCAGGCGGCCATCCCCGGTTCTGGCGTAGTTGGGGACCTCGCCGAATTTGACGTAGCCCAGGGCCTCGCACATTTTTTCAGCCTCGCCGCCTTTACGCGTGTCGGTCAGCAGCAACGTGCGTCCCATATTGCGGGCGATCGATTCCAACTCCGCCATCAGCGCTTTTGCCAATCCCCGGCGTCGCGCGCAGCGATGTACGAAAAGTTTGATGGCCTCGGCGCGATGATTTCCGTTGGCGCGCGTCTCGAGGTCGATTTGCACCGACCCTTGAATCAAATCTCCATCCGCCGACACCAGCAAGATCCGGCTGCCATCACGCATTGCCGCGATGACGCCGCGCCAGTAACTGAAGGCTTCCGGTTGGGCGAGTGGCGGCATGAATCCCACCGAGGCGCCGCTCGCCACGGCGTCGATCAATAGATCCGCGAACTGTTGAATGTCGCGCTCGGCTTGCCCGGGAGTGAACGATAGAATCATGGGTTACCCTAAATTCTATGTCTGAAAAACTAAGAGTTGCTGTAGCCGGTGTCGGTAGAATGGGGCCGATCCACGCGCTGCATGTTCATGAGCTCGCGCGGGAGACGGGAAATTGCGTGCTTTCCGCGCTTGTCGATATGAACGTCGATCGCGCGCGCACGGTTGCCGCCGATATCGGCTGCGATGCCGCCGTCTTCGCGTCTGTTGAGGAACTAGTGAACGCACGGGCGTCGGACGCAACGGTCATCGTCACGCCCACCGGCGTGCATCGGGAACACGCCGCCACGTTGGTCGGAGCGGGTCAGCGGGTTCTGATGGAAAAGCCTTTGACCGGCACGCTGGAGGGCGACCGGGAATTCGCGGCGCAATTGGATCGCGATCATCCGCGGGCGCTGATGCTGGCCTTTCAACGCCGTTTCGATGCGCCCCTCCAATACGCGAAGCAGCTCATGCAATCCGGCGCCGTCGGGCGGGTCTTCAAAATTTACTCTTCGCTGGAAGATTCAAATCCTGCGCCGAACGGATATGAGAGCGGCGGCATTTTGCCCGACATGTCAATTCACAACGTGGACGAAATACTGTGGCTCACCGAGCGGATGCCGACGTCGGCGCTGGTCATCGGCTCGCGCATTTATAGTCACAAGCTGACCACCTGCGAGGAAGATTTTGACGACGCTCTACTCTACCTTTGGTTTGGCGAAGAGATGACCGCGCAAGTGCAGGTGAGCCGCAATCATGTCTCCGGTTATCGGGTTGAGACGATAATTTTCGGCGAAGAGGGACAGATTCACATTGGCCGATTCGAGCAGAAGCCATTCGATATTGTGGTGGAAGCTTATGGGCGGCGCGGGCGCCCGGAGCCGCTGGCGCACCGCTCGTTCGCAACGCGCGATTATGGCCGGCCGCTGCCCGAATTCATCGACCGTTTTGGGCCGGCGTACAAATCCGAGTTGGCCGTCTTCGTCGATTGCTGCCGGGCGAAGAAAGCGTTTCCCACGTCGCACGCGGATGGCCTGCGCGCGCAAGAGGTGGTCTCGGCGGGCATGCGGGCGGTGGTGACGGAGGGGCAGAGGGCTAGTGTGAAAACCGCTCCCTAACGGTCGCGGCTCGGAAACGGTTACGCCGTTCTTCCGGGCCGCGCGCGTCAGCAAGCGGTATTCAGTGCGTCGCCGACGGGGGCTCGCCTAGCGGCAACACCAGGTACGTGCCCGCCAAGGGCAGTTGCATGACCCCAGGTTTCGAATAATCGCACACGCCCACTGGAAATACTTGCCGCAATTCCTGCAGCTCCACAGCACTGAACTTCACCGTGTAATCTTTCGCGTCGATCGGCTTGAGCTGGCACTTCATCACGTCGTCCGTCAGCGGCGCACCAGCGGCCAAGCGCGGCGTCGAGTGCGCCGGATAAAGCTCATTGCACTTGCCCGGACCATTCAACGTGGCCGGTTCGTCGATCCTGGTTCCATCCGCGGTCCAGCAGCCATCCACCGCCGCGGCGGGCTTCACGTGAGTATCCAACCACTGGCTCATCGTTTCGATGGCGAGCCGGGTCACCTTCCCCGCAATTGGACGATTGCCATTTGGATAAACCCAAATCACCTGATTGGCGAATCCGCCATTCGCTTTCCGCAATCGCTCGCGCATCACAAAATCGCGCACGTGATCGTGAATGTCGCCCAACGCATCGTTGTAGCTGCGGTAATGCAGAATGGGAATGGAGGAAAGCCCGCCCGCTCCGGAGTTGATCCGTCCCGCGACATACGCCATTTTGAGAGCTTCCAGATCGGCCGCGATCCGTTCGTCGCGCCGGACTCCATCGCGATCGAAGCCGCCGATGCCGCGATTCAGCTCGATGAATTCCCGCTTGCTAATCCGTCCGCCGTTCAGCGCATTCAGTCCATATTGCACACCGATGTTGTCCATGGCCTGACGCGCGTATCCGGTGGCCGGATCGCGGCCGTATGTCGCCACGTTGGTATCCCAGGTAGTGCAGCGCGCGCCCTTTGGATTTTTCACCGGATCGTAGACCAGCTCCGGAGCGATGCCGCAGCCTTTCACGTTGGCGGCCACAATAGTGTCGGCGAAGCTTCGATCCCAGGCGCCGCACGTTCCCGCGGAGTAACCGGCCACAGCGGTCTGTTTATCCGCCGTCCAGGTTTTCGGATCGGTGGCGAAGAACTTGTTCAGGAGCCGGCAATCGCTGACATCCGGCCGGATGCTGGTGCTATCGGGAAAGGTCAGGCTCGGCAGCAAACCGTCCAGCAACCCCGGAAAATTCTGCGCGATGAGAAGCTGTTGGATCGATCCGCCCGATCCGCCAATTCCCATGGTCCACGCGGGCACGCCGTAAGTCTTGATGAAGTGCTCCTTGATCATCATCACGGCTTCACCGGAAAGATTGTCGTTGCAATGCTGCTGCAGCACGTTCTGCGTGGATGTAATGTAGGCGAATCCGCGCCCGACAGGATCGGAGAGTACGTTAGTGACGGGACTTTTGCCCTGCGTGTAGTTAGTGCCGCAACCGCCGCCGAAGCTATAAATGATCCGGTGGTTCCAGGCTGTCGCGGGATCGTCCAGGATCGCGATGTGGTAAATGGCGCGATTGATTGTGCCGGATTCGACGCGCACAATGTACGGCGCCGTCTTGCCTTCAGTGGTTGTCGTTTGCACCAGATCGGCGGGCAGCGCAGTTTTCGGACCGGCCAGCGGCTTGAAACTGCCGTCGTTCGATCGATAGAAATATTCGACTTTCGCCGGCGCGGAGCAGTCCGCATCAAGAGGTTTCCCGAGTCCCGATTCCTCGGTGTTGCAGACATAGGGCTTCAAATGCTCGCCCGAAACGATGGGGCCGGTGATGGGGTGATTCACCAATTGAAGCTTAGTGGCGGCTGAGCCTGCCTTGACGGTGACAGTGTTGGGGCCTGCGCGCAGTCCATCCACCAGCCCGATCATCGACCCGCGTGTGGCGTCCGCGTGAAAGACTTGGCTGACGTCCCGGCCATTCACTTTCACCTGAAGTTTCTGTGCGCCGGCAGCTTTGATTTCGATGAGCGCGTCGCCGCCGCTCACCATATCCGGACGGCTGGACAGCACGGTTGCGGTCGGCGGAGCGCCGAGCAAAAGGGACGCAGTGAGGAAACAACAAAGTCTGGCAGGTTGAAGCAACATAGATTCTCCTGAACTGGCTCTTCAGATTATGTCAGAGCTTACGAGCGCTGGGCGTTGATGGCAGGGCGCTGATTATGTGTTTGGTAGTGTGAACCATGGCAACAGGTCGATCCACTAAGCTCACGGGAGCAGTTGGAGAATTTCTGGTTGCGGCAGAACTATGCCGGCTCAACCTTCTTGCGACGCCGTTCGCTGGTAACGTACCTCATTACGACATAATCGCGACCGGTCAGTTCGGCGGCCATGTAGCAGTTCAGGTCAAGGCGATCAACGGAGGGACTTGGCAGTTCGATATCCGCAAGTTCGTCGAGATCAAACTGGAGCCTGATGGCCAACAAATCATCGGCAACCGTTCCCGAGAGCCATTTCCAGACCTGATCTACGTCCTCGTGGTGCTCCAAGATCAAGGCCAAGATCGCTTCTTCGTGATTGAATGGAAAATACTCCAAGATATTCTAGTGCGACGTTACAGGGCGATGCTTTCAAAGTACGGGGGAATCCGGCCAAAGGCGCCGGGTTCCTTTCACTCGGCGATCGGGATTAAAGATCTCGAGTCATTCGAGAATCTGTGGAGCAAAATTCTGGATCGAGTTCCGAAGTTAGATCTAACGGATTAAGTGTGGGTGTATTCCAGTCGTGCTAACGCGTCAGGCTCTGGCGCGCATTCAGGACCGTTCGATAGGCTTCTTCCGGATCGCGATTCAGGGCCGTCAAATGCCCCATCTTCCGGCCCGGCCGCGGCTCCAGCTTTCCGTACAAATGCAATTTCACGTCGGGAAATGCGGAGACCGCCGTCCAATCCGGTTCTCCATTAGCCCACAAATCCCCCAGCAAATTCGCCATCGCCGCCGGCCGATGCATCTCGGTTGAACCCAATCGCAGTCCGCACACCGCGCGCAATTGTTGTTCAAATTGGCTGGTGACGCACGCATCCACGGTGAGGTGCCCGGAGTTGTGCGGCCGCGGCGCCAGCTCGTTAATGAGCAGCTTGCCATCGCGCGTTACAAAAAACTCCACGCACAGCACGCCCACCACGCCCAACTTTTCCAGAACGCAACGCGCCATCTCCACAGCCTCGCCCGCCACCTCCGGCGACACGCGCGCCGGCGCAATCGAGACGTCCAATATGCGCCGCGAATGCTGATTCTCGATCGCGCCGTAGTGCACGAACTGGCCATCGCCGCCGCGCGCGGCAACTACCGAGATTTCGCGCTCGAAATCGATGAAGGCCTCGAGCACCGACTCTTCTCGCCCGATCGCGTTCCACGCCTCCACCATGTGATCCGGAGACTCGATTCTAAACTGGCCCTTGCCGTCATAACCAAATGCGGCGGTCTTGAGCACAGCCGGACAGCCGAATTCAAAAACGGCTTGCTCCAGATCGGACAGCGAATGAACCTCGCGATACGGTGTAACCGGCAGACCCGCTCTTTTCAGAAACGCCTTCTCGCGAATGCGCTGCTGCGTGGTGTGCAGAATGGATCCCTTGGGGCGCACCGGCGCGTAGCGGGCGGCTGCTTCCGCGGTAGCGGTCGGGACGTTTTCAAACTCGAAAGTCACCACGCTGGCCTGCCGCGCGAAATTCGCAACTTCGCGCAGGTCGTCATAGGCCGACACCACTTCGACGTCCGCGATCTGACCGGTGGGCGTGTCGTAATCCGGCGAAAAAGTGTGGACGCGATAACCCATGCGCCGTGCGGCGATAGCGAACATGCGGCCCAGTTGCCCGCTGCCGAGCACGCCGATAGTAGCGCCAGGCCCAATCGGCGAATCCGGATGCTTGGCGTCGATCACGCAAGCTCTTCCGCGCGCACTTTGCCGGCCTGCTCCTGGCGAAAAGCGCGCAGTTTTTCGCGAAGCGCGGGATCGTGATTGGCAAGCATCGCAATGGCCAGCAGCGCGGCATTTTGAGCGCCAGATTTTCCGATAGCCAGCGTGCCCACTGGAATTCCGCCGGGCATCTGCACAATGGAAAGCAGCGAATCCATTCCCTTGAGCGCCTGGCTTTCCACCGGTACACCCAGCACCGGCAGCAAAGTATTGGCCGCAACCATTCCCGGAAGATGGGCCGCGCCGCCCGCTCCGGCGATGATCACCTGAAGGCCGCGCGCCTCGGCAGTGGATGCATATTCCACCATCCAATCCGGCGTGCGATGCGCGGAAACAACTTTGGACTCGTGCGGTACGCCGAAGCGCGTCAGCATTTCATCCGCATGGCGCATGGTCTCCCAGTCGGACTTGCTGCCCATGACGATGCCGACCAGAGGCTGCATGACGAAGCTATTGTCCTTGCGCGAGAGTGTAGCCGGTGGCGGCGTCGAAACTGCGCAGCGTCTCCGTCTTTACGATTTCAATTCCGTGGTCGAGCACGCGGCCGAGCAGCGCCGCCGCGCTCTCTTTTTTCGGCGATGCAGCCGAATAGTGCACCGCTTTCAAAGTGTGCGGCGTCTTGCCCAACCGCGCCGCCACCGCTTCGCCGAATTCCTTGGTCCCCACTTTCTGTTTGCTGGCGCCTTCCTTAAAAATGTCATAAGTATGGATGCCATCCTCCATTGCGCAGAGCCAGGCGTTGTGGACGCGCTCAGCCACGTCCGGCTGATTCAGATGCACCAGCATCAGCACGCCGCCCAGCAACAACCCGGAAGGATTCGCCAGATTTTGATTCGCGCGCCGCGGGGCCGATCGATGGATGACTTCAAACATCGCGCACTGCGATCCGATGTTAGCCGATCCCGCGAGTCCAACCGATCCGGCGATCTGCGCGGCGACGTCCGAAAGAATATCGCCGTAGAGATTCGGCATCACGATCATGTCGAATGCTTCCGGCGTGTCCGCCATTTTTGCCGCGCCGATATCGACGATCCAGTGTTCCTTTTCGATGCTCGGATAATCCGCGCCGATCTCATCGAAGATTTTGTGGAACAGGCCGTCCGTCATCTTCATGATGTTGTCTTTGGTGAAGCACGTGACCTTTTTGCGGTTGTGCTGCAAGGCATATTCGAACGCGTAGCGAACGATGCGTTCCGAACGCAGGCGGGTGATGATCTTGAGACACTCCATCACGGTGTCGCTGAGTTGGTACTCCATGCCCGCATAACAGTCCTCTTCGTTCTCGCGGACGATCACGACGTTCATGACCGGGTGTTTGGTTTTCACGAACGGATGATAGGAAACGCACGGACGCACGGGATCGATGCCCGCGGTGTTTCCACGCAGATAAACTTTTTCTCCGATTTCGATGCGCGCTCCCGCTTCTTTGATGACGTGTAGGCACGCGTCCATGATCTCGGGGCCGATTCCGCCGCCATGTGCGACCGTGATAGGGGACGAAGTTGACATAGTTGGGAATCACTAAAATACCACGTATAATCTGTAGCACGCGACGTTCAAAATCCATCTTGCCGTGTTGCGCGCTGCTGCTGGCCGGCTGCGGCGGATCGAAGCGTCCCGCGGTTCAAGATCTGAGCGGGCGTGAGAATTTGTCGCTGTTCAGTTTGCAGTCGATCCATGGGAAGCGCGATGGCGATCGCTTGCAAACGTTGGCGACGTTCAGCGACAGTTCGTCAATTCTCACGGTGGAAATGCGCTTCGCGATCGGCTCGCCGACGAAGCTCGAATCGGGCACGTGGCGCTGGAGCCGCAACAATCAATTGCAAAGTGGCGCGGTCACCGCGCGCTCGGTAACATTTCTGGGTGGCCAGGACGGCCCGCCCAGTATCGGCGGCGCGTACGATCTGGCAGGCACGGAGGGCGCCGCCGTCTATCGCATCACAATCCCAGTCACTGAAATGAGGTGACAGGAAGCTGTGAAAAGACCAAGAACCAACGAACACAAGGAATACGAGGAACACAAGGAACACCAGACCAGTTCGGGCGAGTGGAATGATTTCCAGGAACGGAGGAAGCCGCTGGATACCTCGCCGGTTTCTGGTGTCCCTTGTGTTCCTCGTATTCCTGTGTGTTCTCTTTCACCAAAATTTCAATCGTCGTCATCGTCGGCGAACCGGTCGTACAATTCCACGACCAGCTTCATGCCCTTTACATCCTTAACTTGTACCTGAATGCCGGCCGGAAGCTCCATCGCCGCGATCGCATTCCAATATTCGCCGCGTATCAGGACCTTGCCATCCGGCGATAATGTCGTCCGCGTAGTTCCGATTTCGCCTATCATGGCGCGAATGCCGGTCCGTATTTTGTATCCCCGCGCCTGGACTGCCACGGTAACCAGAAACATCGTGATCAGCGCGAACGGGATTGCCACGCCCACCGCTGTCGAAAGCTGGATGCGCATCTCCGGCGGACCGTCGATCAAAAGTATCGCGCCCAGCACCATCGCCACCGTACCGCCGATTCCGAGAACCCCGTGCGAGGCGAGCTTTGCCTCCATAACAAACAGCGCTACCGCCAGAACCAATAACGCCGCGCCGGCCCAATTGATAGGTAGAATCGATAACGCCGAAAGCCCCAGCAACGCCAGAATTCCGCCCGCCACGCCCGGCAAAACAAAGCCCGGAGAAGTAAACTCGATGTAGATTCCAAACACGCCCAGCGCCAGCAGGATGAAGCCGATGTTGGGATCGGCGATGGCCGCCATCAACTCCTCGCGCCGCGTCAAGCGCGCGTCCACGATGACCGCCCCGGCCGTATGCAGCGTCTGTTTGTGCCCGTCCCAACGGGTGATCTCGCGGCCGTCGAGCTGCTGAAAAAGTTGCTGCTCGTTGCTGGCGATCAGCTCGATCAGTTTGTCGTCGAGCGCCTCGCGCTCGGTAAATGCCTTGGCTTCGCGGATGGTCTGTTCCGCCAACTGGCTATTCCGTCCGCGGCGCGACGTCATGCTGCGGAGCAATGCCGCGGCATCGTTCTCCACCTTGTGCCGCATCACCTCATCCATCTGTTGGCCGAGCAGGACCGGCGAAGCGGCGCCGGTATTCGTCCCCGGCGACATGGCCGCTACGTCGCCCGCTTGCAGCAGGAAAAAGCCGGCCGACGCGGCCCGCGCGCCACTCGGGGTTACGTAGGTCACCACCGGCACAGGCGAGGCGGAAAGTTCCTGGATGATGTGCCGTGTTGCATCCAGCAGCCCCCCCGGCGTGTTAAGCCGGACCAGCAGTAATTCGGCGCGTTCCGTTTGGGCCTGTTCCATCGCGTGCTTGACGATTTCGATGGTGATGGGATGAACCACGCCGTCGATGGAAACGGCAACAACCCGGCGCACCGGCGCCTGCGCCGCGCCCGACAGGCTGAGCAGCATGACGACGGCTAAAAAACGATATTGCCAAATAGTGTGTCGCGTCTTTTCTTTCCCTACCTACCAGTGTAGGGCAGGTTGGCAATCTGCGGCCGATTGTGAATCGGCCACTAAGTAATTCCGAATCCAACACCAGGCGGATTACCAATCCGCCGCAGGATGCCATCCTGCCCCACAAAATCGCAAGTACACTGGAACTATGCCTAAACAATACGCGGCGCCGCCGCCCATGTCCATCGATCCCGCCGGAAAGTTCACCGCGACCTTCGACACCTCGAAGGGCAGCATCGTCTGTGAGCTGTTTGCGAAAGATGCGCCGAAGACCGTGAACAATTTTGTGTTCTTAGCCCGCGACGGCTTTTATAACGGCACGGTCTTTCACCGCGTCATCGCCGACTTCATGATTCAAGGCGGCGATCCGGAAGGCAGCGGCCGCGGCGGACCAGGTTATCGATTCGAAGATGAGACCAAAGGCAATCCCAACCGTCATAAGGTAGGGTCTCTCTCCATGGCCAACGCCGGTCCAAACACAAATGGCAGCCAGTTTTTCATTACGCACATCGCCACCGATTGGCTGGACGGCAAGCACACCGTGTTCGGGCAAGTTAAGACGGGCCAGGATGTGGTAAATAAGATTCAACAGGGAGATCAGCTCAAAGCTGTAACGATCCAAGAAGGTTAATCAGGGGGACCTATGAACAGACTGCTATTCTTAGCCGCGCTATTTCTGTCGCTGGCCGCGCCCGTTTGTTTTGGACAAGCGTCGGCGATCAACGGACAGATTGAAGGCGCCGTGACGGACCCGAGTGGCGCGGTCGTACCGGGCGTCACTGTCAGTATTGAGAACGTCAATACCGGATTCAAGCGAGAACTCAAGACCGATAGCAGCGGTTTTTTCCGCTTCACAGTGCTTCCGTTGGGAACGTACAGTCTGAACGCGGCCGCAACAGGATTTCGCCCCGAACAGCGCAACGGAGTCGTGGTGGATGCCGGCAGCACCGCAACTGTGGATTTGCTCCTTAGCCTGGGCAGCCTCATCGACATTATCGAAGTGCCCGGAACATCCGCGGTTGTCGAACCCGGGCGCACCGATCTCGGATCCATGCTGAGCACCAACTCGATCGAGAACCTGCCCCTGCTTTCGCGCAATCCGTACAATTTTATTCTGATCCAACCCAACGCCAGCGCCCGTCCCAACACCGAATTCGGTGTGCCGCGCAAAATCAACGCCAACGGATTCACCGACCGTATCAACTACCAACTGGACGGCAGCAACAACACGCAGAGCGATCGCGCCGGCATCCGCTTGCTGCCCATCTCGGACACTTTCATCGGCGAAGTCCAGCAGGTCAACAACGGCTTTGCGCCTGAATTCGGAAACACCACCGGCACGGTCTTCAACGCCATCACCAAATCCGGAACCAATGGATTGCACGGAGAAGCGGCGTACATTTTGGGACGCTCGAATTTGAACGCCAAGCCGGCCTTTGCACCCCTGGCCCCCAAGCCGGATCGCAGCCTGGATTCCTATTTCGCGGACGCGGGCGGCCGGGTCATCAAAGACAAACTCTTCTGGTTCGGCGCGTTCGAACGCGATTCGCGCAGTTTGCCGAACGCGATTTCGGTTACGCCGGCGACGCTCACTTCCATTGGCCTCTCGACCGATTTGTCGAATCCGATTCCGTTCAGCCAGAGCGTCTACTTTTACATGGGCAAAGTGGACTGGCAGATCAACCAGAGCAATCGTCTCTCCGGCCGCATTAACTATTTCCGGAACGAGTCGCCCTTCAACAACGGCGGCGGCCAGACGCTCGCCACGCAGACTTACCTGTTCAAAGATCGCGCGCCGGTCGGGGCCGTGCAGTTGATCTCCACGCTTTCGCCGAACATGGTGAATGAATTCCGGTTCGCGATCCCGAAACGCTTCCAGCGCCAGGTTGCCTTCACGGGCACCGGACCGCAGCCGGCCATTACGATTTCCGGCGTCGCCAATTTTGGCGGGTCGGAGCAGACCGGCGTGGCATTCACCGAAAAGACACCACAATGGTCGGACAACTTGAGCTATACGCGCGGTACGCACACCTACAAATTCGGCGTGGACGTGCGTTACATTCTCGACAACCAGACGCAGCAGCAATTCGCGAAATACACATTCGGTACAATTGCCGATTACCTGGCCGCGAAGAACGGGACCAATCTAAAGTCCTATTCGAGTTTCCAACAAACCTTCGGGAATCCGGCCGTGATTTACAGCTCGCTGTTCACGGGTTTCTACGTTCAGGACAACTGGAAGCTGCGGCCCAATCTTACGCTGACTTATGGAGTCCGTTACGACATCTATAAGATTCCGGACGCGGACACGAAATCGCTGTTGCCGGCATCGCAGAAGTTTAGCGTGGATAAAAACAACTTCGCGCCGCGAATCGGCATCGCGTACAGCCTTGGCAAGGACCAGAAGACCGTGCTGCGCGCCAACTACGGCGTGTTTTACGATGCTCCGCAGACCAACGTGTATTTCAATGCGCTGCTGAACAACGGGGCGCCGCAGGTTTTCAACTTGAGCACCAATAACGCCACTGCGTTTGCTCCGGCATTCCCGACGGTGCTCAGCGCCTTGCCCGGCGGATTCAATTTGCCGACGCAGGACGTCTTCACCGTGTCGCCCAATTTCCGGACGCTGTACACGTCCAACGCCAACTTCCAGATCACCCGAGAACTGGCGTCGAACATGTCGCTAAGCGTCGGCTATCTGTTCACCAAAGGCACGCACTTGCCGGTTTACCGCAACATCAACGCTGTGCCCACCGGCAGTTTCCTCGGTGACGGCCGGCCGATTTTGAAGACCGGGGCCGTGGTCACTCAGTTCAACAATATCTACATGGCCGAGTCGGTTGGCATATCCAACTACAACGGCCTGAACGTCACGCTGAATCGACGGTTTGCGAAAGGGTACGAGTTCTTCCTCACCTACACTTGGTCGCACGCCTTGGACGATGCGCCGGAACGCAATGTGCTGGACAGCTCGAACCTGATGCCGGAAGATCCAACTAACCGCAGCCGGGACTATGGCAATTCGTTCTCAGACCGGCGTCACGCATTTTCGGGAACCGGCGTCTTGCATCCGCACTTCGACATCGGCGGTCCGATGAAATATGTGGCGAACAACAACCAGTTGACCTTCATCGTGCAGGCCACGTCCGGCGACATTTTCAACATCGGCGGCAACCGCAATCTGAATGGCGACCCGACAGTGCCGAACACCTTGCAGCGCCCGCTTTTCGTCGGCCGCAATACCTATCGCGGACCCAATATTTACGAGTTCAACATGCGCTATTCGCGTTTCTTCCCGATCACCGAACGGATTCGTCCCGAGTTTTTCGGTGAGTTCACGAACCTGTTCAATCACGGAAACTTCGCCGGCGGCAGCGCCACCAGCGGCCCGGCCATCAACACCGTCGCGTCGGTGGACGCCGCGGGCAACATCGTTACGCCGCCAAGCTTCGCGCGCATCAACTCCATCATGGATCCGCGCTTCATCCAATTCGGCTTCCGCTTAAGTTTTTAGTGTGATCGTGGCGCGGACACGTGTCTGTCAAGTGTCAGGACATCCTTTACACGCAATCTCAGGACATCCTTTACACGGAGGGGTAGCGTGTTTTGCCTTTAAGGAAGGTTTTTCCGGACAGAAGAGTCGGAGGGGCGAACCCCGGCGGTAAAAATCTCAGCACGGTGTTGGACACTACGCTGCCCAGCTTAATGTTGGCATCCTCCAGCAGTTTCTCGATACGATTCTGATCCTGCAACAGCGCACGCGTAACCACGTCAGATCGCGCAACTCCCGCTGCCACTGCGCGGGAACAAAGCTGCCCTTCAGCAATCCACATTGCAGAAGTTCAGCCAGCCAGGAAGCATCGATCTGATCGGTCTTCCGGCCGTCGACACCGTGGTAATGCTGCGCGTTTACCAGCGTGCCGCAAACTTCGACTCCTCCGTGCTCACAGGCTGCTGCACAAACTCGTCCACACCCATCGTTATCAGGTCCGCCCACACAGTCGGCTCATCCTCAATGCCATCCTTTCGGCCCAACGCGCCACCTCTCAGCAGTTTACGAGTCTTGCTGCATGAAATCTTCGTACGCGGCAAAGAAATCGGGGGCTAGTAGTACATAAGCTTTACGCTAATAATCTGGCGGCTTCTCTTGAAAAATAGGTCAGGATGAAATCCGCGCCGGCGCGGCGGATGCTGGTGAGCGATTCCAGGATTGCGCGATCCCGGTCCAGCCAGCCGTTTTGAATCGCCGCCATCAACATGCTGAATTCACCGCTTACCTGATAGGCGCCTAGTGGGGCTGTGAAGCGGTCGCGCGCCTGGCGAATGATGTCCAGATACGGCATGGCCGGCTTCACCATGATCATGTCGGCGCCTTCTTCCAGATCCAGTTCGATCTCGCGCAAAGCCTCGCGGGCATTGGCCGGATCCATTTGATAGCTGCGCCGGTCGCCGAACTGCGGCGCGGATTCCGCGGCCTCGCGAAAAGGTCCGTAGAACACCGATGCAAACTTGGCGGCGTAGGCGAGGATGGGCGTATTCGCGAAACCGGCGTCATCCAGAGCTTTGCGTATCGCGGCGACGCGGCCATCCATCATGTCGCTGGGGGCAACTACGTCCGCGCCCGCGCGCGCGTGCGATACGGCGGCTTTCGCCAGCCATTCGAGAGTAGGATCGTTCTGTACTTCGCCATCGGCAACCAGGCCGCAATGTCCGTGACTCGTATACTCGCAATTGCAGACGTCCGTCATTACCAACAATTTCGGCACTTCACGTTTTACGGCGCGCACTGCCTGCTGTACGATGCCGTCGTCGGCATAGGCTCCGGAGGCGTACTCATCCTTCGTTTCGGGAATGCCGAATAGAATGACGCCGCCGATGCCTAGCTGATGCGCTGCGGCGCAGTCTTTCATCAGCTCGTCGATCGATAACTGATGGTTGCCCGGCATGGAACTGATTTCCTTGCGCACGCCCTGGCCGGGGACGGTGAATAGCGGGAGGATGAAATCCGTGGGCTCAAGGTGCGTCTCGCGGACCAGGCTGCGCAGAGATTCGGTTCCGCGCAGCCGTCGCATTCTGTGAGCCGGAAATGCCATTTACTTAGTGTAATGCGTTACAAATCCGGAGATCGGACGTGGGGTAGTGAGGTAAATGTTGGCCTCACTACCGAATTCGATGTTTTATTCTTTGTCGATATCTCCGCATCGATTCTCGGAGTAGGATCATACAAACTAGTGTAGTGTCTGCAAAATAACTAGACAGTTACTTTTTCCTTTTTCTGGCCTGGGGGCTAGTGCTGCCAGGCTGGATCTGCTCCAAAGTTCGTCGGCAGCGGGTGAGCTTTTCCTGGATGGATTCGACGGTCGCGGTC
>DATDHK010000014.1:0-15312 GCA_036521635.1 Bryobacteraceae bacterium
TGACCAAGGTCCTCACCGGCTACTGGGCGGCGAGCCGGACCGGCAACGATAGGAACGCACGTTTGCGGGCCGGCTTGGTCCTGGTCGCGCGAGGCGAATTCTCTATCGTCATCGCAGGCTTAGGGACAGCGCTGGAGCCCCGCCTGGCGCCGTTGGCAGGAGCTTATGTGCTTTTTCTGGCTGTATTCGGCCCGCTTGTGCCCCGGCTGGTGAAGTGACAGCGCAGGGGAGACGTACAACTGAATGAAGTTTCTCGTATGAGTTCGCAACTTCTCAGTTCAAACTCCGAAGCGGCTATTTGGGCCCGCCTGATGCAGGCGCAAAAGGATGAACTGTCTCCCGAAACCGCCGAATTCTTGCTGGCGATCGATTTTGGCGAAAGCGACCGGCATCGAATGCTGCAACTGGCGGCGCGGTCGGAAGCTGGAACTTTAACGGCCGAAGAACAGATAGAGTTCGACGGCTATTTGCATGTTGGAAATCTTCTAGCTGTCATGCAATCCAAGGCTCGGCGTGCTCTTAAGACGAAGCCGCCGGACCGCCCTCACTCGTGAACAGCGACGTTGTCCGGAGAGTCCGGCAACGCCACTGTTCTTGAGAATCTTGCCCTCGCCTGTCTTCACTGCAATCGGCACAAAGGTCCAACATCGCGGGAACAGATCCCAATACCAGCGAGGTCGTCCGGCTCTTCCACCCGCGCGTGGATTTGTGGAACGAACACTTCGAGTGGACAGGAGCGGCGCTCAACGGCCGCACAACGATCGGCCGCGTCACAATTCATGTGCTCGCTATCAACGATCCGGATTTTCTCGCCATGCGGGAAACGCTCATCCAAGAGCGGGCATTTCCACTCGTATAGGGGTAAAGTCACTTACTACTGATCGTGCCCGCTAATAAATCCGACCAAACTATTCACATACTCCTTCGGCATGTACCCGCCCGCGATCGCCGTCAAGTGCGACTTGCCCGGCAGCACCACGATCTCGACATCCTTGGCCTCGCGCGCCGCGCGCGTGCTCTTGGCGTGCGGCCGGTCGAACTCGCCGTTGATGATGATGATCGGAACGTTCAAGTTGGCTAAGTCGATCGCGGGCGCGGCTGGACGTGCCGCGGGCGTGGCGGCGGCAGTTGGCCGAGGCGCTGGCGGGGAAGCAGCAAGCTTCTCCGCCTCCTCCTTGCTCATCCCGTTGTCCATCGCATGATTGATTCGCAAACCGTGCGATACCTTGTCTTCCTCGGGGTCCCGGCCCTGCTTGTCGGGCGCCAGTTTCGCGATCCAATCCGGATCGGTTTCCATGATGCCCGAGCCGCCGAAATGCGCGGTGATGAATCGCTCCGGATGCGTGGCCAGAAGCTGGCCCGTAATTGCGCCACCCATCGAGTAGCCGCCGATGTGCGCCTTGTCGATCTTCAGGTAATCCATCAGCTCGATTGTGTCGGAAGCTTTCCCCGCGCCGTTCAACGTCGGCTTGTCGCTCTTTCCGTGATTGCGATTGTCGAGCGCCACCACGCGATGACTTTTCGCCAGCGCTTGCGCGATGCCATTGCTGAACCAATTGTGCTCCGCGTTGCCGGTGTATCCGTGGATCAACACCACCCACGATCCCTTGCTCCCCAGCGTCAAATAGTGGATCTTCACGCCATCGGATGTTGTGAAGAATCCGTCCTTGGGACTATCGTCGCGCGCCGGCAATGCCGCAGCCGCGGCGAACATGAGCGTTGCCATCAAAATTGTTCTGCGTTGCATTTTCATTCTCCTCAAACCCGTTCTACCTTGTCGTACATTTCAAGAATGTTGGTCTTGATGCCGTTCTGGACATACGCCAGACGCGAAGCCAACGAAGCGGCGTACGCGCCCGATTGAAGCGACTTCAGTGAATCGAACGTGATGGACTTCTGCAGATCGGCAATCGACTGCCCCGCCTTCTTGCCGGCATCCACCCGCTCGGCGATCTCATCGATATAGCCGCCCATGCCATTCAGAGTTTCATGGCCCTGCTGCACTCCGCCATGTCCCGGCATGACGCGATCGAATTCCAGCTTTCCGATATCGGCGATGGTCTTCGGCCATGCTTTCGGATAGCTGTCGCCAAAAAAAGGAAGGATGCTGCCGAGAATCGCGTCGCCGGTTGCAATCACCCGTTTTTGCGGACAGAAGACCACCACATCGCCGGCCGTGTGCGCGCGTCCGTGAAATTCGAGATGCAGTTCGTGATTCTTGTCCTTGACGACGTAGCTCTTGTCGAACGTAATAGTGGGCAGCGTCGGCGTGAAATTCTTCATCTCGGCGGCGAAAGATTCCAGCCGCTGAAGCTGTAATTGCAAACGCGTTTTTTCAGCGTCCGACGTAGCCTTGCCGATGCGCTCCCTCAGATCTTCCAACTGATGCCCCACCCACGGATAGCTGATCGGCGACGGCCCGGCCGGATCGAGCGACGCTTTCAAGCGGGCAGCATTGTATTGCTCCATCAACTCCTTGGTGGTCTTGGTGGCCAGGATGTCCACCTTGTGGCCCGTCGCCAGGTAAGCCGCGTTGCCTTGCGAATGGTCCCAATGGAAATGCGAATCCACCAGGTAGCGCACCGGTTTCGGCGTGACATCGCGCTTGATCTGCGCAATCAGCGCGGCGGCCGCCGATGGTTTGGAATGCGCGTCCACCACCAGCACGTCGGCCGAGTTCACAAAGATGGCCGCGTTGCAATTGATTACCGGCGACGGCCGCGCGGCCGCAAAATAAACGTCGTCAGTCACTTTTTGAATATCGAAAAGATCGGCGCCGGCCCCCGGCGCGAGCGCTTGCGCCCAAGCCGCCCGATGCGCCGCGAGTTGAAGAATTGAAGACCCCACCAGCACGTTCTGCGTAAATCGCGCGAAGAAATCGCGCCGCGAAGGATGAGCGTGGTTACACATAGTCGATCACTTGGGCGCCGCGAATTCAACCCAATTGCCATCGGGGTCCGCAACCATCATGATGCGCGCGATCTTCCCGAAATCCAAGGGCTCCACGGCAATCTTGGCCCCACGGCTCTTCAATATTTCGCGCGTGGCATCCACGTCTTTCACCAGAAAAGTGAAATACCGGAAACCGATCGCGTCCGTGATATTGCCGGTGTGTTTCGGAAGATTCTCACTGGCGCCCGCCCAGAACTTGATCGTCGTCTTGCCCGCCGTAAAAGTATATTTCTTCGCCCCATTCAGCAGCGCCAGCGCTTCGGGCGGCTCTTCCCTGATTCCCAAAACCTTGCCGTAAAACTCCCGCGACTTCTCAACGTCCGATACGGTCAGCCCAATCGCGATGCGGCCGGAATCGCGGTTGACAAGTTCGATCTGGTTTCCATCCGGGTCGGCGATAAAAGTAAACTTGGCCCCATTCGATCCCGCGTCCATCACCCTGGGCGGCTCTCCACCGCCCGCCGCCCAGCGCTTGAGGACGCCATCGAAGTCATCCAGATAAAAAGTGAGCAGCCGAAACCCGACGGCTTCGCGGACCGCGCCGGAATATTTCGCAGCCTTGGGAATCGCGCGCAGCTTAACGGTGCTGGCGCCGGTCTGGTAGCGATACATCGTGCTCCCGTCGGGCATCGGCAAAATGGCGGTCTGCTTGAGGCCCAGCACGTCGCCGTAAAATGTTTTCGCCTTGTCGATGTCGGTGACGATGATCCCGACATCCAGGCCGGGCTTCAAAGTTTCAATAGACAACGTTTCAGCCTGTGTCATAAACGAAAATGCAATCGCAATAAAGAAAAGCCTCATATCGTAGTGGGGCAGGATGGTATCCTGCCGCCGATTGGAAATCGGCGTGTGGTCAGTCGAAAATGACATAAATCTGCCCGGCCTCGCTTCCTTTCCAGTTCGGAACGTTGAGTGTCCGTCCGTTAAATTTGAACTCCACGTGCCCGCGCGGCTCAGCGGGTATGAACATATCGACAGCGCCCGCGAACGCCCCATTCCAATTCAGCCCAGGCACGGGCGTGCCGTCTGTCTTCCCATTCTCATTACCGTCGAAAAGATAAAGCGAGACGACGGTCCTGCGCGCCGGAGTCAGCTCCTCACTCACCAATTCCGCGCCATTCACTTTGAGACTGTCCTGCCCTGGCGTCAGCGCTCCATTTAGCTGGCGCACGTTGAACACCGCTGTTTTATCGGTCAGATATTGTGGCTCCTTGTCGAGCGGGCCCGGTGTGGAGCCTTCGGCCTTCGACGCGATCCGGAAATAAATCAGACGATCCGAGCGTTGCAGCGGCTCGCGATAATAATGCCGGGGATGCGCGATGGTTTTATCGGTAACCACGTATTCGTAATGTTGGCCGGGCTTGGCGCGAAAAGGCCCCCACTGTCCATCAGCCGCCGCCGTCAAAGTTATCGACGGCTTCTTACTGACGTGTTCACCGGTGTTCGCCGCAACTTCGTAGACATCCACCGTCGCGCCAGGCAGTGGATTGTTCTGCCCATAACTCTTCACATAACCGCCCGCCAGAATTTCCTTCTGCGGCTCGATCTTCAGCGTGCGAGGCTTCTCGCCGTCGTTGAAAAAAGCATAAACCTGCTCGAATGATTCGGTGCTGGTGCACACTTTGACGTGATCCTGGTTGGGAATATTAGCGGCCTTCGCGCCTTCCTGCGCAACCGGCGCGCCGGCAATCTTGTCCCCCGCCGAACCGACGACCAGCGTAGGTACGCCGCCCACGTTATTGCACGGACGCCCCGCGATGTTGGCGTAGTGCGCCACTTTGGCGGCCCGCGCAGGATCGCTTAGATACGCCCGGCTTTCGGCAGTTCCACGCGAATGCCCAACCAGGTCGATCTTCCGAGCTCCCGTTCGCGCCAGCACCGCATCGATAAATTTGTCCAGCATCTCCGGACCGCCGGACGGCCCCACCGAGTTGTAATCGTACGCGACGACCCACCCCGCCGGATACCCATTACTCGCAAACAGCATGGCCGCATGTTCGTATTGTTCGCCCGCGCCGAGCGCTCCGTGGACAAACACAACGGGCCGCGCTCCCAGCGCAACCTGAGCTACCAGCAGAACCCCAACAGCCGCGCGATGAATATTCATCTCGTGAGCTACTGCTTGCCTATGCTCGACCGCTCAGCCGCCGCGATAGTAGCGTCCGCATCCAGCTTCACTATGAAGCCGGCCTTCAGATTTTTCTCCGTCAATTCCTTGACCGCCGCGACGTAAGCTTTGTGCGTTGGATACAAAGTCGCCAGCCGCGCCGGATCGAAATCGACATGCGTGCCATACAAAAAACAGAAAGCCGACCCGCTGTTTTGTCCCGTGTTCAGCGCTGTCGCGACGGCGTGCTGCGCCAGACGAATCCCTCCCAGCGCATTTCCGGCCTCGTCGCGCGCAAGCACCGGCGGCGGACCGGCGGACGAAAACTCGATGGGCGGAGCATGCGGCGGCGGAGTTCCATCCTTGATCCAGCGCGCCATGTGATCGAAGGCCGCGTTGAATACATAATGGAACGGAACCTGGCTGTACGGCGGACGATCGCACGTTCCCGCGGCGGCCGCTCCCGGCGGCAGGCCCGCATTCAATTTTCCAAGCTCGGTAAAGTGCACCGCGGATTGCGCGTCAACGTGCGATGTCCCGGCCACTTCCCACGTGCGCAACTTGTCCGTATCGGATTGACGCGCCGCCGGTCCGCCGCGCACATCCGTCTCGGAAAGCAATTTGAATACCCTGACGTCCAAGTCCGGACGAAGCTTGCCGCCCCCGCCATGCAGCATCACGCCGTCGAACACCGGATTCAACGGATGAACCGAATTGACGTATCCCGCCAGCCGCCCAGCCGACTGCGAATGGCCAGTCGCAATCACGCGCTCAACTTTCAAGCCGCCCAGCACATCGGCTTTTCCTTTACCTCGGACCAGCAGTGCCGTGGCCGCGAGAATATCGTAAGACAGGGCGTCGTTTGAGATCTTCCCGCCGTCCGTCACATCCAACGTGGCGTAGCGATCGGGACTCCACGCCTTCAGCGCGTTCACGCCCACCCGCTGCGCCGACACGCCGATCCACGCATAGCCGGAACGTACGAAATGTTCCGCCGACTGAAACCAATCCATCTCCAGATCGCGGCTACCCGTTACGTTGGTCCATTCGACGATTGCGGTTCCATTGAATTTCTTCGCGGACATGGGCCGGCGAACGACGATGCGGGTCTTATAAGGATGACCGCCGTCCTTCACGCTCCCGGTTGCATCCGCCAGCAGGCTGTACTGATTGGCTACGCCTTCGATGAAAAACTCCTCCTCGATGTAGCCCTTGGACGCCAAGTCAAGATAAGTAGGATTGAAGGTATAACCGTGCGAGGCATCGGGCGCTTTCGCGGTCCACGCGATTGGTCCGGTTACACTGGTGGCGGCAACGGCGACGATTGGAAAAACGAGGGCCGCGACGATTCTCATGACAGCGCCCTATATTTTTTGCCGCTCGAAACCGATGGCGTCTTCAAAACAGAACAGACAGCCAGTTCGACGAAATCTTTGAGGACGACTTCCTTGGGGATCTTGCCGTCGCGGCGGTACCAGCGAGAAATCCAATTGATCATTCCAAACAAACTGAAAGTGGCTACCGACGGATCCACCTGGCGCAGTTTCTCAACCGCGGCGAGCTGCTGCAAAGTCTGACGGACCATTTCAAAATACTCGCGCTTGCGGCCGCGGATGATGCGTCGATGCGCGGGCGTGAGCGCCCACATCTCTTCCAGTAGAATGGTGACCTCACCGCCCACTTCCAGGATGCGCCCCGCGTGATGTTGCACCAGCGCGCGCAGCCGTTCCTCGGGATCTTCAATGTCCCGCGTGGGCGCGATGACATTTTCGTCCACCATATCCATGGCGAAGCTCATGATCTCGAACAGCAGATGTTCTTTGCCCTGGATGTAGTGGTACATTCCGGCTTTGGTCAGCCCGACGGCGTCGGCGATATCGTTCATCGACGTTGCCTCGTAGCCTTTGCGGCACATGATTTCGGCCGCGACCCGATAGATGTGATCGGCGCGCGCTTCCTTGCGCCATATCGGAGTTACTTTCGCTTTCGCTTGCCTCGGCAAGGGAATACCTCACTAACTGGACCCGATGGTAGGGAAACCGACCACCCGGTAGCTTACGACATCGCGGGAGCGGCTGTCAATTGTCAAAGTTGTTCACTTCGCCTGGCACTCGCTGAGCCCGGCCAGCGATGTCCCAACCGCGGCTATGGCGCTCGTTAAACGGGATTCAATCGCCGTCCATGAATCTCCACCGGTGTCCTGGCGTATATTCAAAACTTTCTGTTGACCGCAGACCGTTGTCGTATCGGTGTTCTTCGCATCCGGGAATTTTTGCATGTCGCCGGCGGTCCCCAGAAGCGGCGTGCCTCCGACGACCACCAGCTTTATGCTTGCCGGTTTAGAGTCGAGCAGTGCGTTCAACGGCGAGCTGCCCACCTTCGGCAGCACAATGAAATCGGCCATCATGCCTGGCGCCAGCGCTCCAATTCTGTCACTCAATCCGGCCAGTCGCGCAGGATTAGTAGTCACCATTTGCAACAGCTCCACATCGCTGAACACATTGGCGTGCTCGCGATTCCAGGCCACGGCCACGCGCAACTCATCCAGCAGTCCGCTGCTGCCGCTGGGGCTCCAATCCGGCGCCAGCGCTATCGTAACTTTCGCGGCCTTGGCGGATTCAAGGTTCGCGGTTTTCCCGTAGAGCTCGAGGTTGCTCTTGGGCGACCAAATGAATCCCACGCCATTTGCCTTCATTTCGCTAAAATCTGCTTCACGGAGCGCTACTCCATGGATGATGCTGACGCCTGGACGCAAAAAGCCGCGCGCCTTAAACATTCTGAATTCGCGCGCTGCGCTGGCGTCCTTTCCTTCGCCGACGTGGAAAATCACGGCCTTGAGATCGCCGGAGCCGAGTCTGTCGCGAATCGTCTTGGCTTGTTCCCAGCTAACTTCCAACGGGAAGATTTCGTTGCGCAGCGGTTCCGCGTTCACCTGGTCCGAGTACAATCCCGAGAAAAAATCAAGATTCCGCGCCAGCCCTTTTACGCAGTCATTGCGATGGGGCTCGGCCGTAGTAGGACTGTAACTGCCAACTAATGACGTGGCGCCTCCGAGCAATGCTTTTATTTCGGCATATCGCTCCATGTCGCAGCCCGCGCCTTTTGCCATTAAGGCTGCTTGCGGCCGGCTTAGACTGGCGGCATACTCCGGCATCGCTTGCCACTCGTACCGGTTGGCGACGGGAGACGACAATCTCCAGCGCGGCAAGACATTCCAAGTCAAATGATTGTGAAGGTCAATCAGGCCGGGGAAAACCACGCCGTCTACTTTGACGATCACGGCATCTTTCGGCACTGTGGGGTTGGCCCCGATATCCTGAATTCGATCGTTGACGACGACCATTGTGCCCTTCTCGATTACTCCGCCCGGCGTAACGAGCGTGCCTGAAATCGCGTAGGTCCGCTGTGCCTGTAGCGGCACGAGGCAAATCGAAATAAGAGTGGCCAGATGGACCAAAAGCCTTAGTTGTTTGTTCATTCGTATTTCCCCGTTGCTTCACTGTAGCGTGGTTTGTGAAATACCTGGCTGTGATAAAGTGACGGTGTATGCGGATTTTGGCCCTGATCGTCCTTGGAATTGTGTCGCTGCTCAGCGTGGGCTGTGCTGTGAGATTGCAGCCGTCGCAGCAAGGTGAATGGTCGAACTTCCATGACCAGAAAGACAAGGTCAGCAAGGACGCGCAGCCTCCCGCCGAAAAGCGCTGAATACACCTGCTATCGCGCCGCCGGTCCAATTCTAGTTGATGGAAAACTGGATGAACCTTCCTGGCTCGCGGCCCCGCGGTCTACTCCGTTTGTCGATATCGTAACTGGCGAGCCGGCCTGGTTCGATACGCGTGTTGCGATGTTGTGGGACGACGAGTATCTCTACTTCGGATTCCGTGCCGAGGAGACCCACGTCTGGGGAACGCTGACCGAACGCGATTCGAAGATCTACGAAGAAAACGATCTCGAGGTTTTCATCGCGGGCCGGGATGCCTACTACGAATTCGAGATCAACGCGCTGAACACTATTTACGAAGTGTTCTGGATCTGGAAAGACATCTTCAAGCCGAGCGCTGAATTCGATCCGGCCACGCAGCGGACCATGGTGCTGGATGGAGTGGGCGGACACGTGCATCCGCGCGGCGAGCGGTGGGGATTTCTGGATTGGGATTTTCCTGGGCTGCTGCATGCGGTGCATGTAGTCGATCCCGGCTGGACAGTGGAGCTGGCGCTTCCCTGGAAAGGGCTGGTAATGTTGGCGGATGGGCGATCGCTGCCGCCCAGGGATGGCGATGTCTGGCGAATCGACTGCTCGCGATTTGAGAAGATCGGGCGCAATGGCGAGGTGCTGGACCCGTGCGTGGGATGGACTTGGAACCGGCATGGGCATTACGATTCGCACATTCCGGAAGTTTTTCCCCGGATTATATTTTCAGAGAAGGTGGTTGGCCAATAGCTCAGTACTTGGGAACCGTGGGATCTACCTTATCGCTCCACGCCAGAATGCCGCCCTTCATGTTGCGGACTTTGCGGAAGCCGGATTGTTTCAAGAATTCGACCGCTTTCGCGCTGCGCATTCCGCTCTTGCAGTGGGCCACTATTTCGTCGGCTGAGTTCAGCTCGTTCACGCGCTTGGGAAGATCGCCCAGCGGGATCAGTTTCGCGTTCGGGATACTGCAAATCTGATACTCGTGCGGCTCGCGCACGTCGATCAAGACGAACTCGTCGCCGCGATCCATTTTCGCTTTCACTTCCGTTGGCTCGATGTCCCCTTCCACTGGCGCAGGCTCGTGAGGTTGATTCGGGATGCCGCAGAATTGCTGGTAGTCGATCAGCTCGTGAATCGTCGGATGATCGCCGCACACCGGACATTCCGGATTTCGGCGCAGCTTCAATTCGCGGAATCGCATAGCCAACGCATCGTAGAGCAGCAGGCGGCCCACCAGCGGCTCGCCGATTCCGAGGATCAACTTAACCGTTTCTGTAGCCTGAATCAATCCGACTGTGCCGGGAAGAATCCCGAGTACGCCGCCTTCCGCGCAGCTTGGCACCAGACCGGGAGGCGGCGGCTCGGGATACAGGCAGCGATAACACGGGCCGCCCTCATATGCGAAGACGGTGGCTTGGCCTTCGAAACGGAAAATGGAACCGTACACGTTCGGCTTGCCCAGCAAAACGCAGGCGTCGTTCACCAGGTAGCGGGTTGGAAAATTGTCGGTGCCGTCCACCACGATGTCGTAATCGCGAAGAATCTGAAGCGCGTTCTCGCTCGACAACGCGGTCTCGTGACGATCGATCTCGATAAAGGGATTGATATCCAGCATCGTATCGGCCGCCGAATCCAGTTTCTTGCGCCCAACGTCCTTGGTGCCGTGAATCACTTGCCGCTGCAGGTTGGTGAAATCCACCACGTCGAAATCCACCAGACCAATGCGCCCGATGCCGGCGGCCGCGAGATACATTCCCAGCGGCGCGCCGAGCCCGCCCGTGCCAATCAACGCCACTTTCGCGTTCTTCAGTTTCAGTTGGCCTTCCATGCCGACTTCGGGCATGATCAGGTGCCGGCTGTAACGCAGAATTTCTTCTTTGCTCAGAGTCGCCGGCGGGGCCGCGACTCCGGCCGATCCGCCCGCGATGCTGGGAACGATAGATACAACGTCCGAGTCTTTCAACGGCGTCGCTTCCTTCTCCAAGTACCGGATGTCGTCGTCGTTGACATAAACATTCACGAAGCTGCGCAGCTTTCCTTCATCGTTGTACAGATGGCGGCGCAGGTCGGCGTACTGGCTGGTGAGCGAATTCAGGACTTCGGCAACGGTTTTTCCCGCGAGATCCACCGAGTCCTGCTTGCCCGCATATTGGCGCAGCGGAGTAGGTATTAAAACTTTAGCCATAGATCAATTCTTCCTTAGGCGCATCCTTCTGATCAAAATCCGGGCGATAACTGTTGGCGTGATCGAATCGCCCGCTCTTTACCGATAGCACGACGTACGAGAACCAGGAGCAGGAGTTTTCCAGATCGCGCCGCGAAAAGTAGGCATCGCAGTCCGGATGCGAATGAAAGATGCCCACGATTTCCAATCCATTATTGCGGGCCTGCGCATCCACGCGATTCAGGTCGTGGGGGTCCATCACGAAAAAATCCTCCTGCGGACCGGTGTACGCATTCGGGAGCGGCACCGCTTCCCGGACGACGCCGGTTGAGCCCAGCATGACGCCGCAACACTCCTTGGGAAATGTTTTTTCGGCGTGCGACACCATGGTATCCCAGGCCGGTTTCTCGATTCGGATCATCTGAGGAGATTATGACAGAGGATCCTGCCAGAACGATTCGCTCAGATACTTGTAGGCGCCGTCGCACAGGACCTTGACGATCACGCCGCTCTGCCCTGCGTCCACCAAGGGCCTGGCACCCGCGCGCGCGGCGACCAGGTTTGCGCCGGAGGAAATTCCCACCAGCAGCGCCTCTTCGCGGGCGATGCGCCGACACATTGTGTAGGCGTCTTCGGTTTCGATCCAAACGTTGTCGTCGGCCACTGTGGGATCGTAGATGCCGGGCACGATGGCGGTGGGCATGTGCTTCAATCCTTCGAGGCCGTGAAAGCCCGACGACGGCTGGGCGGAAATGCATTTCACGCGCGGGGCATCTTTATGGAAGCGGCGCGAGTTGCCCATGAACGTTCCGCTGGTGCCCATGCAGGCCACGAAATGCGTGATGCGGCCATCGGTCTGCGCCAGAATTTCGAGCGCGGTGCCGTCGTAGTGGGCTTTCCAATTGGCGGGATTGTTGTATTGATCGGGATAGAAATAGCGGTCCGGGTCCTGCTTGTATATTTCGCGGACGGCGCGGATTGCCCCGTCGGAGCCTTCGTTTGGATCGGTAAGCACCATCTCCGCGCCATATGCCTGGAGGACATTTTTGCGCTCCATGGAGGCGTTTTTCGGAAGGCACAACTTCACCTTGTATCCTTTGTACGCGGCGATCATGGCGTAGGCGATGCCGGTGTTGCCGCTCGTGGAATCCAGAATAATTTTGTCGCGGGTGAGTTTGCCGGTGCGCTCGCCGTCGAGGATCATGTTGAGCGCGGCGCGATCCTTGACCGAGCCGCCGGGATTGAAGAATTCCGCTTTGCCGTAGATTTCGATGCCGGGCAGGTCGCGGGCGATGCGCTCCATGCGGATCAAGGGCGTGTTGCCGATCAGCGTCAGGAGCTCCGTCGAGACGAGACGCGAGTTGGTTACGGGCGCGAAGGTGGTAGCGACGGACATAATAACCTATTTTATAGTATCACCCGAATGTCGGTAGACAATAAGACATTTGGGTCTAGAGATTGGATGCAAACGGGTTGAGAAAGGTCGCGAGGTGTTCATTTTTGGGATTAGCTCTGTTTGGTAATTTTGCATTTGTGCGTTCTGCCGGAGAGTTGTTACGAGGCTTTGTTCAGAGTCCATGTAATGACAGAATAGCCTGAACGGGTCGGTCAGGAGGGTGGCGGTGGCGCTCATGTTGTTGTAAACAAAAGTACAAATAAGTTTTCGAACGAAGCGAACGGAATTTGGCAAGGACGGCGTTGCGATGAACTTCGAGACTCTCCGCGAGCCAGGGACGCCTTCGTCCGGGCGACCGGCTCCCCGGCAGCCGGCAGTCATCTGATCGCCGCAAGGAACTGCTTCTTGCTTACGCGAGCAATCCGAATAATGCTCGCCAGAGTCCCTTTTGGTAGCGCCTGCGAACTGTGAACCGGAACTACAACAGTGTGGGGATGCCCGGCCTTTATCAACATATGATGACTGCCCTCGACGCGGTCTAGTCGAAATCCAAGCCTTTGCAACGCTCGAACAGCGTCCTTGCCCGAGACCGCCGGGTCGGAGGACACTAGCGTAGGCCGACTACGTGTTTAAGTTCCGTGAGCTTGGAGGTAGCGAGGGGGATTCTCTTCCGATTTGCCTGCATGGATTTGATGTAGCCGCGGATCATCTCGGTTGTGTTGTCCAGTGCCGCAGACTCCGTTTTTCCGAAGCTGGACATCCGATGCAGCTCTTTGACATAGGTTACAAATGCCTTGGCATCCTCGTCATATTCCATGTCGATGGTCACTACCTTGGTGGTAGCCAACGGGTGCCGCGTATAGGCGTGGGGATCCGGGTTTTTCAAAAACTTTCTGGCAGCCTTGTCTTCCGCCGCCTTGCGCGAACGGTGATAGACAACAATCTCCGGCGCCTCAACAACCGATGCCACAAATGATCCGTCCTCTTGAGGAAGACTAATGATCCGAAAAGGGCGTGAGCTCTTGCGCTCAATTCTAGGCTTCAGTGGGAACTCTGGGTGCAAATGCGGAAAAGGTGCGTGGTGCGTCAACTGATCGGATACGGAATTTTTCAACCGCAGGTGCAACATTACTTTCATCATAGCTTCGTGTGGGCGTTCAAGTGTATGGGGGGTGCGCGACATAAATGGGAGGCCGATCCGCTTTTCTTTTTGTGGAGCACTTAACCGTGCGTATATGATACGCTCGGTTAGGAGACTACCCATGCCAGATTCATTGCAGGAATTGGAGAAGCGGCGCGCCAACTTGCTCCGGCAGATTTCGCAATTAGGCGACTTTCGCCCCGGCTCGATCACCACTACCCAGGGGCGCTGTGGCAACCCCAACTGTCACTGCCATAGACCGGACGAAGCCGGCCATGGCCCCCACCCGAGGCTGACTTACAAAGTGGATGGCAAGACTGTCACCGAGAGCTTTGCTACCCCGGCCGCGCAACGCAAAGTGGAACGGGAGGTGAACGGATTTCGGCAGTTTCAGGAGCTGAGTCGAGCCTTCGTCGAGGTGAATTGGCAGATTTGCCGCGCACGTCCGATTGAAGATTCCCTATCGCCACAGGAAAAAAAACGGCCGAAGCGATCCAATACGAGGCGGCGCGGGAAGTAGCCGCGTTGTTGGAAATTATCTTCCGGGGTTTGCGCAAAAGTGGTCACTTCGATCTGGAAGCGGTCGAAATGGTGGTCCGCGCTGCTACCCACCAACTCGGCACAAAGATGCTGGAGCAACTGCTGAGCGCGCCAGCCGAGTTCGAGCGCGAAATACCTTGCCCTTGCGGCCAGTCGGCGCGCTTTCACCAAATGCGCCCCAAACGACTGGTCACGATTCTAGGCCCGATCACTATCGAGCGCCCCTATTATTTGTGTCCCGATTGTCACCAGGGACATAGCCCGCGCGACCGGGAACTGGACACAGAGGGTACGGAATACTCACCCGGCTTGCGCCGTATGATGGCGGTGGTGGGCAGCGAGACCAGCTTCGAGCATGGCCGCCAACAACTCGAATTGCTCGCCGGCATCGTGGTAACCACCAAAGCGGTGGAGCGGCAAGCGGAAGCGATTGGCGACGACATCGCACAGCGGGAGAAATTGCGGGCCGCGCGCGCCGTGCAATTGGAACTGCCGGAGGTTCTAGGCGGCGCCGTGCCGGTTCTTTATATCGAAATGGACGGCACGCAGGTTCCCATGGTGCGCCCGGAACTGGAAGGCCGTGCCGGACGGATCGAAGGACAACCAGCGCGCACGCGGGAAGTCAAGGTGGGCTGCATATTCACGCAAACCACTACCGATGAACAGGGCCGGCCGTTGCGCGATCAGGCTTCCACAACCTATACGGCTGCGATCGAGAATGCCGATGAATTCGGCCGCCGCATTTATATCGAAGCCTGGGAGCGTGGCTGGAGCCGGGCAGAGAAAAAAGTGCTCATCGCCGACGGCGCTGAATGGATTTGGAACATCGCCAATCAGCACTTTCCCGGCGCCATCCAGATCGTTGATCTCTACCATGCCCGGCAACATCTCTGGGATCTGGTGCGCTCTTTGTATCCCAACGAGGAGATCAAGCAGAAGCGCTGGATGCTGCGCCAGCAAGCCGATCTCGATGGCGGCGAAATTGAGAAACTGGTGCGGTCCCTACGCTCCCTCGACACCGCCTTCCCCGAACTGGCCGACCAGATCCGCATCGAGGCCGAATACTTCCAGCGTAACGCCGCGCGCATGCGCTATCCGGAGTTCCGCCGCCAGCATCTGTTCATCGGCTCCGGCGTTATCGAGGCTGGTTGCAGGACCGTCATTGGTCTCCGACTGAAGCAGTCGGGAATGTTCTGGACCATGCGCGGAGCCAACGCCATCATTGCCCTCCGCTGCTTTCGACTCAGTCGAAAGTTCGAAGATTATTGGACTTCCCGATCACGCGCCGCCTGAGCGTCTACAAAAATGTCGCGCACCC
>DATDHK010000015.1:0-7409 GCA_036521635.1 Bryobacteraceae bacterium
ATTGCGGTTGGTGCTGATGCCTCGCTTGAGAACCACGGTGGCGAAGGTAACGCCGCCGGCGCGCTGGGCCTCGCCATAGTTGCGGCCGCCCTCCTTGATTTTCTTGGGCTCCATGGTGGCTTCCAGGCCGGTGCAGTCCGAAAAGGCGCCGGAGCAGACATCGAAGAGCTCGTTGGCGTCGCCCGTCTTCAGGGAATCCGACCGGAACTCGACGTGGAACCGGAAGACGTGCAGCGGAACCAGCGGGCTGGCCATCAGCTTGCCTCCGCCAATTGAACCGTTTTCGCGCCGCCGCTGGTGTTGATCGCCAGGGTGATACGGATCAGCTCGATGGTGGCCGCCGCGGTGAAGGTTATCTGCGCCACCAGGCGGCCGTTGTCGAGATCGTTCTGGGTCATCGTGCTGCGGTCGCAGCGCACTGAAAACGAATCCTGCAGCCCGGCGCCTTCGAGCGCGTTCAGCCGCCACAACCGCGTCATGAGCTGCCGCAAAGCCGCTTGCAGGCTGGCCCACGCGACGGGACCGTTATTCTGAAACACCAACTGCTCGCCGAGCCGCCGGCAGGCCCGCGAAATGACCGCGATGAGCCGGGGAATACGCGCAGGCCGGTAGTCTTCACCCGGATAAGCGGTAACGTCGGAAAGCAGCCGCAGCCCAGCCGGCGTGAATCCAAACAAACTTATGCGCACGATCAAGGGCTTGTCCGAGGCGATGTCCCAGAGGGGCGCGGCCAAAGGAGTGGTGTTCTCGTGCGCCGGCAGGGGCGGCCAGATATCGAAGATTTCGGCCGGCGGCACTTTGGTGGCGTCGGTAAAAGCGCCGCGCGTCAGCGCATTGTACGCCAGCATGCCCGCCAGCGCGCCGTCGGGAGGCTCCAGACCTTCCAACAGCACTTGCGATCCGGTGGTTCTCAGCCACGGATAGGACAATTGCAGCAAGCGGAAGGGATTGGCGTCCCCATCCGCGGTCCGCGGCAAATGCGTCTGGACGACTTCCTGGATGTCCTGCGCCAGCTCGCGGCTGGATGCCATTTCGGCGGCCTGGGCCACGTCGGCGTCCCACGGAAGCGGCATGGCGGCGACGAATTGCAGCTCGTGGAATCCACGGTTGAAAAGGAAGGCGACAACGGCGCCGATGGAGCCGGTCCAGGCGGCATAGTCGTCCGGGACCAGCCGGGGAGCGGGTTGGGAAAACAGCCGGCGCCGCGGCGGAACGATGGATGACGCGGAGCACTCCACAAACTGTTCCGGAATACTGGGAATGGCGGGCGTGTTGCCCTTGGCTCCCTCGGCGCCGGAAGCCGACAGCGCGGGCAAATCGGGAAGCGCGAGAATGGAAACGTCGGGCAGCCCGCCCAGGTGCCCTACTCCATGCCAGCTTCTGCGATCGTCAACCGCGTAGTCCGTGCGCGGCAGCAATTTCGCGAGCTTGGCAAGCTTGGCGTCCGCATCGTCGGAGGGAGTGACCGGGTCGCCCATGCGGACCACGTAACAGCGCCTGCCGCCCTGGGCGAAAAAAGACCGCACGGCCGCCGCCAGATAGTCGGTCCCGAAGGCGGCGTCCGATCCGCCCGGGTCGAACAAAAGCGAAAATGTGGCGTAGTTGTCGATGGGGATGGGAATATCGGCGAGGTACGCGAGCGGCCGCGCGGACGGCCCATCCAACCAGCCGCGGGTCTTGAGCCAGGACTGGATGGACGAAGGCACAGCGGCGCCGCTGGTCCGCACCAACCCGACGAAGCAGGCGATATCGGTGCGGGCGGGATCGGACTCCACCACCGGACCCTCGTAGTCAAACACGACACGGCTCATGATTCGCTCTCTGGGCTAAGCGGCTTAGGATGCCGGCGCGATCTCGAAGCCCTCCGCGGCCAACACCAATTCCTCCATGGCCACTTCGCCGCCGCCCTTGCCGGCGAGCGTCGGCCCGGTGTATTTCATGGGTACAACGTTGCGCAATTTCCAGGACTGGATGGAATTGCCGGCTTCGTCGCGCAGCGTGATCACGACGTCCCGCTGGGCCAGAACGCCGGTGTTGCGCGCCTGCGTCATCCAGTCCCACAGATCCATCGAGTTCACCACGCCGCGCTTCAGCGTGACGTCGCTCACTTTGTGGGCGCCGGGAATCTTGCGGACGTGGGGCTCGGTCTCGTTGCCATCGCGATACTCGGATATGTGAATGTCGCTCGACAACCCGGAAACGTCCGAAAAGCCCCCGAGCAGCTTCTCCGGATCGCGCGGTCCGTTCAGGTTGACGATATAGTTATATGCCGGAAGTGGTGCAGTTCGATTAGCCATATTGGTTCTCCCTAACTCTTGCCCCCGGCCGTAGCCTGGCCGATGCGGAAGATGACAAACTCGGCCGGCTTGAGCACGGCCACGCCGACCAGACAGATCATGCGCCCGTTATCCAGGTCGTTCTGGGTCATGGTTGTGCGGTCGCAGCGGACGAAAAACGCCTGGGCGGGCGTGTCGCCCAGCAGCGAGCCTTCCTTGAATTCGTTGTAGAGGAACGAATCCACGGCCTCCTTGACGCGGGCCCACAGCGCGGGGCCGTTGTTTTCGAACACCGCCCACTGGGTGCTGTGATCGATGGAGTGCTCCAGATAGACCATGTAGCGCCGGACGTTGACGTACTTGAATTCGGGATCGGAGCTGGCGGTGCGGGCGCCCCACAGCCGGAACCCGCGATTCGGGAAAGAGCGCAGGCAGTTGATGCCCAGCGGATTCAAAACTCCCTGCTCCGCGAAGGTGATGTCGCGTTCCAGGCGCGACGCTCCCAGCACCACTTCGTTGCCGGGGGCCTTGGCCACGCCGTGTTGCTCATCGTTGCGGGCATAGATACCGGTAACGAAACCGGTGGGCGGCACGGCGATTTCAGCCGCGATCGACGAACCGGCCCGGGCCAGCGGGTTGGGCGTGATCACCCAGGGGACATACAGCGCGGCATAGGTGCTATCGATGCGGCTGCGCACGTCCTCGTTGTCGGATGCAATCTGATCGGGAGGCGTTTCCAGCACCGCCACGCGATAGGCGCGCTGGTGGCTGACGTGCGTGATCAGGCTGTTGATAATGTCCTGGGCGGTGTCGAAAATACCCGAGCCGGGCGCGGCGACGATGGCGATATCTTCGCGCGCCGTGAACAGCGCCAGCGCCGCGTCGTAGTCCGGCGCCTGCGGTTCCCCGCCATCGTCGCCGCCGAGGAGGGAGTACGTCTTGACGGCATTGGCGCTGGGGCCGGCCCAGACCGGAAACATGTTTGCGAGCAAAGCCGCGGGCATGCGGAGGTTCGCGCCGATGGCGAACTCAATCTGGTTTTCCAGCGCATCGATATGCCGCGGGGGAGTGGCCGCCAGCACCTTGCCCAGGTAGTTCGAATGGGCGGGATCGAAGCCCAGGCCGTCGAATACCACCGGAGTGCCGGCCGCGCCGGTGGCCGTTACCTGCATGGTAAGCACATACAAGCCGGTGGGCGCCGTGGCGGGCAAACTGGTTCCGCCGCTGGAAAGAGTATTGGTGGCGCCGTTGGTGAAAAAGGCAATGGGCGCAAACACGGGCGAACCGGCGGAGTGGGGGACCGCGGATGCGCCGCGGGTCACGGTGAACTGCGCGCCGGCGGCGGCGACTTTTTTGACGGCCATGATCTCGCCGTCAACCAGTAAAGAGTAGGTTCCGGGTGGAGGAGGCGGGGCCGCGGTGGTGGTCGGCGCGGGGGTGGTGGTCGGCGCGGGGGTGGTGGTCCCCGCCACCGTGGTTGTTGCGGCGGCCGTAGTTGTTGGTCCGGGGGTGGTGGTGGGTCCGGCGGTGGTAGTGGTTGGTACAGTGCCGCCGACCGTTAAAATGGTATCCGACGCGGAGACGCCAATTTGCAGAAAGCCCAGGGGAAGTAACACCACTGCGGCGGCAACGTGGGGCGCCGCCGTCGTGCTCCTGGCCCCGCGCCCTACCGTCAGCTTAGTGCCGGTGGCGTCCATCGCCGACACGCTCAATATCTCCGTGCCAATCGTCACAAACTCCGGCCGGCCCCCGGAGAGCGGGGCGGCCAGCGTGATCTGAGTATCGGCCGCCGTGACCGGGTCAGCCAACACCGCGGAATTGGCATAGGCGACCAAGGAGCCCTGCGGCAACCCGGTAACCGCTTGCGCTTTGGTGGCCTTCAACCTTACCGAAACCTTCTGATTGCCCTGTGCGCCCGGGAACCGCGCCGACACCTGAACATCGGAGTTGGAAAGCGCGCCGTCGCTGGCGATACCGGCGGCGCCCCCCGCGGCGGCGAACACCCGCGAGACATACAGCCGCGATCCGCCGTTGTCGAAGAACGCCTTGACGCTCATGGCCAGATAGTTATTGTTCTTCGGATCGTCCTGGCTGGCTATCGAGAGTTTATCGTAGCCTCCATAGACGTTCTGAAAGTCTCCGAAGCTGGTCAGCAATTGCGGCGCCGTGCCGATTGGACCGGTCAACGTTACACCGGCGAAACCGGCGGTGCTGGTGCCGACGCCTTCAATGGAAGGCGCCCGGAAACTAACTTCCTCAACATAAACGCCAGGCGCAAGATACTCGGGCATACACTCTCCTTTTAAGTCGAAATCGAAATCGTTACAAAAAACCTAAGCCCCGGGCCAATCTGGATGGTTTCGGTTGCCGTCTTGAGCGAAGAACGGCGCTGGAGCATGTCGTCCGGATCGGGAATCCATCCCTTCGGCTGGTCTAAAACGCCGGGGTCGAACCAAGCCTGAACGGTGGCGGCGGTGGTCGTCTCAGTCACTTTTCCATCGGCGGTGGAGCTTACCTGCAAACCCAAGCCGGGTATGGCCAGCAATGCCTGGCCGCGATCGTCTCCGGCCCCGGTAGCGCGCACCGCAGGCGGCACGGTGGTTGTGTCGAATACCCGCAGCACCGGCCAGGGCAGCTCGTCATGCGGGGCCGCGGCGTTCACCACGGACACATGCAGCACCGCCCAGTTTGGGTCCACGGGCGCGGCCGGACCGGGGTAGAGGACCACCTCTTGCGGCGCGCCGGAAACCGTTAGCTGAGGCGCCTGGATCCGCGCGCGTCTGGGGAGATAGCGGTAGCGGGGGTCCCGAATGCCGATCTCATAATTCGTGGCGACCGGCCAGGGAGTCACGGGCCGGAATTGCGTGGTGAGCGGCGTCAAACCTGGACCGTCCAACACGGCATAGACGCCGCTGTGGTTTTGCCGCACCTGTAGCAGCGGGCTGGCAATGGGCAGCGGTTCCACGACCGGCCGCTGGGTAATCGCGTCGACGCAGCGGAAACCGGTCAGAACGCGGCGATCGGAAAACTCCTTCACTGTGCGGCTCCTCCGTCCACATAAGTGAAGCGCGTGGCTTGCACCAGCGACTCCGGTTGCAGCGCGCGGTCGATGCGCACCACCCGAGCCAGATAGCAAACGCTGAGCCGGTATTTCGGTCCGAGCGCGTCCCAGATCCGGAGGATGTCCTCCAAGCTCAGGTCGGCGGGGACCAGTTGAATGCTATCGTCGACGTTCCATCCGGCGCCGGCCGACAGCAGTGAGCTATCCAGCATCGGAATGGACTGCAGTTGCGTCATGGCCCAGCCGAGGATAGTGTGCTCGGCTTGCACGTCGGTGCCCCAGTAGGTGAGCAGGTAGTGGAGGTCGAGAAACAGAACCGGTTCGCGATCGGGCACGTCCTGTATCCGCGTCGCGGCCCGGAAGTTCTCATTGGTGGTGACGCGGTGCAGGAAAATCGAAAGCGTTTTATCGAGCGCGGTCTTTTCCTCGCCGGCGATCTCGGCGCTGGACACCAACTGGAACTTGCAGGGAAAGTCCTTGTTCAGATTCTGCGGATAGTTATTCTGCAGGTACTGCGCCAGCGAGTTGCCCACCGAGAATATGGCGGTGAAATCAGGCACGCTGTATCATCTCCGCTTGCCCGGCGCGGGGCGGCGGGTTCCATTCAGCAGCGATTCCGCCTCGTGTAATTTGTCCGGATTGAGCCGGAACATTCTGGGCGTGGACGGGCGTCCTTCTTCCACAACGTAGCCGCACTTCACCAGCCACTCGACGGCTTTTTGGGTCTCGACGAGATTCTTGTGGATGGTCTGCTCCAGCAGCCGCCAGTGCGCAATGCCTTCGAGAGAGTCCAAGGCGGCCGGGTTCCGAATGAAGTAGGCCAAGGTCTCGCGGACCGTCTTTGAAGGATGACGCAGCTTCGCTACGCTCAAAAAGGCACCTCATGTGGAAGCGGAGGTATGCACGCCAGTCTCCAGGTTTCGCGCGCTGAAGCTCAAGGAGTTAAGACAGCGGGTCCGGCGAATGGCCGTTCCCGCGGGTCATTGGCAACCCGGCGCGCGGCCGGCGTGAGGCTCGCCGAGGCGATGCAAAGAGGAGCGGATTGCGCGGGATAGGCGGTTTTTACGGCGATTGCGGCAAGCGGGTCAGGAACTACCCGCCGCGGCGCGCGCCGAAAGTCCGTGTTTCTTGACCAGCTTTCCAAACGCGCGGCGTTCTTTACCGGCCTCGCGCGCGGCGCGCGTCACGTTGCCGCCGTGCCGGCGCAACATTTCGCCGACGTAGTCGCGCTCGAAGCTGTGCAGCGCTTCGGCGCGAGCCTGGCTGAACTCGCCGGCTTGGGCCGGCGGCATGCGTGGAACGATCTCGCAGGCGTTGATGAGCCGCGTCCGCGAAAAGACGATGGCGCGCTGCACCGCGTTGAGCAGCTCGCGCACATTGCCCGGCCACGAATAGGCGCGCATCTGCTGTAGCGCCGCCGGCGTGAAAGTCCGGCGCTCGCCCGCGGCGCAGTGCAACGCCAGAAAATGCTCCGCCAGCAAGGGGATGTCCGCCGGGCGCTCGCGCAGGGGCGGCAGATCGAGCCGCAGGACATTCAAGCGGAAGTACAGATCCTGGCGGAATTGTTTCTTGCGCACCTGTTCTTCGAGGCATCCATTGGTGGCGGCCACGAGCTTGATATCGGACCGCGCGAAGCATTCGGCGCCGAGCGGGCGGTACTGCCGCTCCTGGAGAAACCGAAGCAGTTTCGACTGCGCTCCCAAGGAGAGCGAATCGATCTCGTCCAGGAACAGCGTTCCGCCTTCGGCCATGCCGGCCAATCCCTTCTGATCCCGATGCGCATCCGTATAGGCGCCGCGCGCATGGCCGAACATCTCGTTCTCGAAAAGATGGTCGGGGGTGCCGCCGCAGTCCACCGGCACGAAGGGATGGTTGCGGCGGCGGCTCATAAAATGGATGGCGCGCGCAAAGAGCTCCTTGCCGGTGCCGGTCTCTCCGGTAATGAGAACGGCAAAATCGGCGCGGGCGCAAGTCGGTATTTTTTCCGCGATGTGCAGAAATCCGGGGTCCCGGCCAACCAGGTTCACCTGGCTCAGGGTGGCGATCAGTCCTTCGTACGCCGCGTCGAACTC
>DATDHK010000016.1:0-13305 GCA_036521635.1 Bryobacteraceae bacterium
GTGCATCTTGTCAATCACCTGCTCCGGGGACTTGGTTTTGCGCAGAGACCAGCTTCGGCAAGGAATCCACCAAGGACAGAAGCGCGCGCTGGACGTTCTACCGCGATTTTCTGGCGGACTGGCGGCACTTCCTGCCGGAGAATGTCAGCCTGCCCACCCGGCACGATCCGGCGCACACGTTCGCGTGCTTTCGCCAGATACAGAGGGCCTTCGAACAAATCTTCCGCGACATTATCGGCGGCTCGATGCCGGCGGCGAAGTTGCGGGCGGCGGTCTGGCAATCCATCTTTACGCACGACATGCGCCGCTACCGGCGGACGCTTTACGCGCGCATGAGCGATTTCGCGACGCTTGTGACCGGCGCGTCCGGCACCGGCAAGGAATTGGTGGCGCGCGCCATCGCGCAATCGCGCTATCTTCCCTTCGACGAACGAAAACTGCTCTTCGCCGACGATGCCGCGTCCTTCTTTCCAATTAACATCTCGGCGCTGTCGCCGGCGTTGGTTGAGTCGGAGTTGTTCGGACACCGGCGCGGGGCCTTCACGGGCGCGGCCGGCGATCGAAAGGGCTGGCTCGAAACATGCACGCAGTTCGGCTCGGTGTTTCTAGACGAACTGGGCGATATGGATCCCGCGATCCAGGTGAAATTGCTGCGCGTGATTGAAACGCGCACATTTCATCCGGTGGGGGACACGGCCAGCCGGAAATTCCAAGGCAAGTTGATCGCCGCCACGAACCGGGACCTCGCGGCGGACATTAGAAGCGGCCGTTTTCGCGAGGATCTTTACTACCGGCTGTGCTCGGATCAGATCGCGACGCCATCGCTGGCCGAGCAACTCGCCGACGCTCCGCACATTCTTCGCGACGTAGTGCATTATGTGGCGCGCCGCGTGGCGGGAGCCGAAGGAGAGGATTTGGCCGGCGAAGTGACGGCCTGGATCGAGCGAAATCTCGAACCGGATTATGCCTGGCCTGGCAACTATCGCGAGCTGGAACAGTGCGTGAAGAACGTGATGATCCGGCGGGATTATCGTCCGTCGCGATCCGCCGGGTCCGATCCGGTAGATGAATTTGTGAATGCCTTGCGGGCGGGAAAACTCACCGCGGATGAAACGCTCGCGCGCTATGCGACGATTGTGTACCGGCAAACGGGAAGCTATGAAGAGACGGCGCGGCGACTGGGCATCGATCGGAGGACGGCGAAGAGCCGGATCGATGTGGAGTTTTTGGCGCGGCTTGCCTAGCGGCCTACTTCAGCAGCTTGTCGATTTCCGCAAACAGCCCCGGCCCTTCAAAGATGTCGCGAGTCTTTGGATCGTAACTGAAATCGTTGCGGATCATTCCCTGTTTGTCGATGACGAACAAGTGCGGGACATCGATGTGGCTGACGGCTGGGTTCGCATTGAAATACGAGGCGGTCATTTGGCCCATGTCGCACAGCACCGTGGCAGTCACTTTATTCGTGGCTTTGTACTTGGCGATTGTGGCCTGGTTGTCCGGCGGCAAAACAACTTCCAGCACCGCGATCTTGTCGCCGTAGCGCGCCTTCACTTGTTCCAGCGTGGTCGACAACACTAAACAATGCGGGCAGCCCGTGTTCATGATGTCGATCAGAACCACCTTGCCGCGGTAATCCTGGAGGTCGTAATAGTGTTTGTATTCCGGATCGGGAAGAGCGAAACCGGGAGCGCGGCGATTGGAAAGCTCGCCAGACCCGAACGACACACTCATGGCGAGAAGGGCAGTGCAGAAAACACGGCGGATCATAAATTTCAACTTACCAGCTTTCGTAAGGATTCCAAATACGGCGGACGCGCGACGCCTCGCTCGGTAACGATAGCCGAGACGTAGCGGTGCGGCGTTACGTCGAATGCGGGATTTTCGACAGTGGTGCCCGACGGCGCAACCGGCACGCCGAACAAATGCGTTACTTCTTCCGCGGCGCGCTGCTCGATCGGGATTTCATCGCCGGATGCAAGATTCTGGTCGAGCGTCGAAATCGGAGCGGCGACATAAAACGGAACGTTGTTTTCCTTTGCCAGCACGGCGACCGAATACGTGCCGATCTTGTTGGCGACGTCGCCATTCGCGGCGATCCGGTCGGCGCCCACCACCACGCACCCGATCCTTCCGGAATGCAGGAAGTGGCCGGCCATGTTGTCGGTGATGAGTGTCGCGGCGATGTTATCGTGCTGCAATTCCCAAACGGTCAAGCGCGCGCCTTGCAGGAACGGCCGCGTCTCATCGGCGAACACATCAATCTTTTTTCCGGCAGCCACGGCCGCGCGGATCACCCCCAGCGCAGTGCCGTAGCCTGCCGTCGCCAGCGCGCCGGCATTGCAGTGGGTGAGCACGGTTTTTCCGTCGGGAATCAGCGCCGCCCCATTCTTGCCGATGCATTCGTTGATCGCAATGTCTTCCAGACGAATCTGTTGCGCCTCGGCCTTGAGCCTCGCGCGAATTTCTGGAATGGGCCGGTCCTGCAGTTCCACGAACAACCGGCGCATGCGCTCAATCGCCCAAAAAAGATTCACCGCCGTCGGCCGCGTACCCGCCAGCGTCGCGCATATCTCATCGAACTCGCCCGCCGATTCGGCCTGCTGCATCCCCAGCGCAATGCCCATCGCCGCCGCCACCCCAATGGCAGGCGCGCCGCGGATCACCATCGACTTGATTGCATCCGCGACTTGTTTATAGTCCGTGCAAGTAACGTATGTTTCTTCGCGCGGGAGTTTGGTCTGATCGATCATCACCACGCCCGCTTCCGTCCACTGAATTGTTTCGATCATTATGCCCTGGCTTGCGCCATGAACGCCGCGAATTGCGTGAGGTTGTAAGTGGAGTGCAAAAAGGTCGACGCCGCGGTGGACCCGGTTCGATAACGCACCCAACCGAACACCATGCCGGCCGTCGAAATCAGCAGCACGTGCCGCCAGGACCACGCGTATTCGTACGCATGCACGCCGCCGAAAAGGAGGCTGGTTGCGACGATGCCGGGCGCCGCCCCCAGCGAGCGCATCAGCAGCGGCATCAGAAATCCGCGAAACGCCAGCTCTTCGCACAACGGTCCCAGGATGACGACGAACACGGCAAAAAGAATTGTGGTTGGCCGGTCCTCCAGCATTTGCTCGAACGGAAGCTTAATGTCGGGAGCTTTCAAAATGTAGCCCACGTAGCCGAGCGCGAGAGCCAAAGCGGGACCAGCCAGAAAAGGCAGAAGCGAACCGGGAAATGGCAGAATCTTCCAGCCCAGCGAGCGCCAGAAGGGCTCGTTATACCGCAGCCGCAGCAGCCCGTATAAGGCGCCGAAAATTAGGGCGTACCAAATTAGCTGCGCCAGCAAGCCCTGAAATGGTTTACCTAGTTGAAGCGCGCCCGCGAAGCCTCGCACGATGATTGCCGAAATCAAGAGAGCGGGAAAGCCCAGGCTGACGAAGAACGCGAGGTCCAGATAATTCCAGAAAGGGGGCCGGTGTTCGGAGATTACGGGATCGTGCGGGGTCATGCCCGCGACTCGATCAGCGCCGCGGCCAGCAGCGGGATCATGATCTCATGATGGCCGGTGATGGAATAACCTTTGCCGCCGGAACCGGCATGCGGGCGCTCCACCACGTTCACCTTCGGCCGGTAGTGCTGCAGGAAATCGAAATTCACCGTAGTGAAATTTGCGAGCGGATTGCCCAGGTTGCGCACCACCGAGACCGCTTTCAAAAACACTTCAGGCAGCACGACGGCCGATCCCACGTTGAGATAAACACCGCCTTCGTTCATCTCCCGCACCAGCGAGCACAGCAGCCGAAAATCGTGATGCGACGCGCGGCCAATCGCGGCTCCCTGCGCGGCCGGATGCGTGTGCGGCGTATCGGTTCCAATAGCCACGTGAACTGTAACCGGCGTGGCCGCGCGATAGGCCTCGCACAGCAAACTCGATCTTGCAAATTTCGGATCGGCGATTCTTTCCAGACGCCGCCCGAGTATTTCGCCGAAACCGTGCTTTGGATCCGCGCTGTTCAACGCCTCATTCATCTCACGGCCAGTCTCTTCCGCCGCGCCGAAACGCCCATCCGGCAGCACGGCCTCCACGTCTTCGCTGGTATGGCCGGCGATGGCAATCTCGAAATCGTGAATGGCCGCCGCGCCGTTCATAACGAATCCTGTCGCAAAGCCGTGGCGCATGAGGTCGGAAAGGACCGGCGCCAGCCCGCACTTGATAACATGCCCGCCCAGTCCCCACAAGATCATCTTCTTTTTTGCACGCGCCCCGGCGACACGTTCCACTACAGCTCGAAAAGAATCCGCCGCGAGAATGTGTGGGAGCGATTCCAGCAAGCCCGCAATACCGCCGCCCGTATAAGGCTTGGCGAAATCTTCCACGCGAACCTTACCGCCGCGCGCCTGAATTGGAATCGTCTTGAGGCCGCTAAAATCGAGCGGTCCGTGAGCGTACTTGCTCATGCAACCTTTCCGTTTTTCAGAACTTTTTCGAGCGCGTGCGCGGTGTGGCTTTTCTTGAAGCGCAGGATTTGCTCCGGAGTTCCCGCCGCGACGATGCTCCCGCCGCGATCGCCGCCCTCCGGTCCCATGTCGATAATCCAGTCGGCCGACTTGATCACATCCAAATGATGTTCGATCACAATCACAGTATTGCCCAGATCCACCAGCCGCTGAAGCACGTCCAGCAGCCGTTTCACGTCTTCGAAGTGCAGGCCGGTGGTAGGCTCATCCAGGATGTAAAGCGTCTTGCCGGTCTGCCGCTTGCTCAACTCCCGCGCCAGTTTGATGCGCTGTGCTTCGCCGCCCGACAAGGTTGTGGACGACTGGCCGAGATGAATGTAGCCCAGCCCCACGTCATGCAGCGTTTGCAGTTTGGCCTGAATCGCGGGAATATTTTCCAGCACCGGGATCGCTTCTTCCACAGTGGCCGCCAGCAGATCGGCGATCGAGTAGCCCTTGTATTTCACCTGTAGCGTTTCACTGTTGTAGCGGCGCGCCCGGCAGACGTCGCAAGTGACATAAACGTCCGGCAGAAAATTCATCTCGATGCGTTTCAGCCCGTCGCCCTGGCACGCTTCGCAACGGCCGCCCTTCACGTTGAAGCTGAAGCGTCCGGGCTTGTACCCGCGCTCGCGCGATTCCGGCAGCATGGCGTAGAGGTCGCGGATGGGCGAAAAAACTCCCGTATACGTGGCGGGATTCGAACGCGGCGTGCGGCCAATCGGCGATTGGTCGATCTTCACGACCTTATCGATGTGCTCCAGGCCTTTCAGCGAATCGTGCGCACCGGGGGCGTCGCGCGAGCCATACAATTCACGCGCCAGCGACCGGTAAAGGATGTCGTTCACCAGCGTCGATTTCCCGCTTCCCGAAACGCCGGTGATCACTATGAAGCTGCCCAGCGGAAACTCAACCGACACGTTTTTCAGATTGTGCTCGCTGGCGCCGTGCACGATCAGTTTCTTTCCATTGCCGTGCCGGCGGCCCGGCGGTGGCTCGATCCGGACAGCGCCCGACAGATACTGGCCCGTGAGCGACGCCGTGTTTTTCATGATCTCGGCGGGCGTTCCGGATGCGACCAAGTGGCCGCCCAGACGGCCCGCGCCGGGCCCGAGATCGATCACGTAGTCGGCGCGCTCGATGGTTTCCGCATCGTGTTCCACCACCAACACCGTGTTGCCCAGATCGCGCAGACGGCTCAGTGTGTTGAGCAGCCGGTCATTGTCGCGGGGATGGAGTCCGATGGATGGCTCATCCAAAACGTACAACACTCCGCGCAGCTTGGAGCCGATTTGCGTCGCCAGGCGAATCCTCTGGGCTTCGCCGCCCGACAACGTGGCGGCCGATCGAGCGAGATTCAAATAGTTGAGGCCCACGGCAGTTAGAAATTCCAGGCGATTCCGTATCTCTTCCGTCACGCGTCCCGCGATCTGTTGTTCGCGTTCGTTCAAGACCCAGGATTTTACCGCCGCCGATGCCCGATCGATGGACATTTCAGTAATTTCGGCGAGGCCTGTATTCTTGACGCGCACGGCAAGACTGCTGGGCCGCAATCGCCGGCCGTGACAAGCCGGACAAACTGACGGCGACATATAGTCCATGAGCCATTCACGATATCCGGCGCCGGCTTCGGCGAATGTCTCATCTAAAATCTTGACGAGGCCCACAAAACCATTGCTGCCTTCCAGCAGCATCGCCTGCGCGCGTTTCGGCAAATCCTCGAACGGCTTGCCGATATTAATCTTCAACGCCGCCGCGCCGGCCGTCAATTTGTGGTTCATGTACGACGAGCTTGCGCCCGGCCCCAGCCCCCCGTCCAGCAAAGGTTTGGAAGGATCGACAATGATTTTGGCCGGATCGAAGCTCCAGGTATTGCCCAGTCCATTGCACGTTTCGCACGCGCCGAACGGGCTGTTGAACGAGAACGAGCGCGGCTCAAGCTGTGAAACGCTGACGCCGCAGTTGGGGCAAGCCAGCCTTTGCGAGTAGAGTTTCTCCTCGCCATTCACCACGGCGACGATCACCAGTCCATTCGCCAGTTTGCCGGCGGTTTCGATGGATGCTTCGATGCGTTTCTCGGAGCCCGGCTTGAGTGGAAGCCGGTCGATCACCACTTCGATGCTGTGATTTTTCCGGCGATCGAGCGGGATTTCTTCCTCCAGGGAACGCAACACGCCGTCCACGCGCGCGCGCAGAAAACCCTGCCGGAAAAGCTTTTCCAGATCCTTTTTGTATTCACCCTTGCGGCCGCGAACGATGGGCGCAAGAATCATGATCCGCTCGCCTTGTTTCAACGCCATCACCTGTTGCAGGATTTGCTCGGTGCTCTGGCGTGAAATCTCGACACCGCAATCGGGACAGTGCGGGACTCCGATTGATGAATAAAGTACGCGCAGGTAGTCGTAGATTTCGGTGATGGTGCCGACCGTGGAACGCGGGCTGCGGTTGGTGGTTTTCTGCTCGATCGAAATCGCGGGACTAAGCCCGTCGATGGAATCCACTTCGGGGCGTTCCATCTGATCCAGGAATTGCCGCGCGTAGGGCGACAGCGTTTCAACGTAGCGGCGCTGGCCCTCGGCGTAGATGGTGTCGAACGCGAGCGAAGATTTCCCCGATCCGCTCAATCCCGTAATCACGGTAAACGTGTTGCGCGGGATCTCCACATCGATGTTTCGCAGATTGTGCTGCCGTGCTCCGTGCACGGTGATGCGTTTGAGCATTGCGTGAGGGAAATCCCATTCTACCGCAGTGAACGTGTCATTCGTCGTCCATGGAAACAACTTCGCGAGCGGCTTCCGGCCATTGGCCGGACAGAAACGCATCGATGGCCGCAAAGACCGTTTCGGGATCTTCCACCCACGGAAAATGTCCTCCTTCTTTCACAGTTAACAGGCGCGCATTCGGCAGGACGCGCGCCCAATCCATTCCTCCGCCATAGGGCGCACTCCGATCTTTTCTTCCATGAATCGTCAACACCGGAGTATGGACCCGCGCGATATCGTCTTCCAGGAGATTGAGATTCTGTAGCGAGGGCAGGACACTCCGCAAAAACTGCTTCATGAAATTCCGCTCGTTCGGAGCTTCACAAGGGTCCCATGCGAGCTTGCCGGCGTCCGCTGGATTCGTCACGAAAAGAATGCGCAGCAAGTCCCAGAACTTCCTGCAAAACTCCATGGGTTCTGTTGACGCGCGCTCCTGTTCCAGTTGCTGAAGGCCGGACATGACCTTCGCGTACGTTTCATCGACGTTCTTCAAATGCGCGGGATAATCCTTGCCAAAAAAGGGCTGCATGGCGCCGAGCTGCACAACCCGGTCGGCATGGGCCGGATGTTTCATGGCGTACAAAACGGCGGTCAGCGCGGAGTAAGAATGCCCGATCACCGCCACTTTTTCGAATTGAAAATGACGCCTGACCGCTTCCAGATCGTCGATGTCGTGATGGATGCCCCTGGCAAGCGCTTGTGGATCGGCGGAATCCGAACGGCCGCGGTTACGCCAGTCGATGAATATCAGGGTCCGGTGGTTTGCCAGTCTCTTGAAATCGTCGAACATGAAAAACGCATTGGGAACGATCGTGGCAGTCGGACCATCACCCACCTTCTGAAAGAACAACCGAACGCCCTCGCCGGCCGGCACATACCCCTGTGACATGCGCGTCTCCTGGGCTGATCATACTATCGAACACCGGCCTGTCAAGAGCGTGTTTGATCCTACGGTTAGTTGTACGATGGTAGGTATAAACCAAGGAGTTCATTGTGAAACTGCGTTCCGCCTGCTCAATGACGCTCCTGGCCGCGTGTGCCTGGGCCGGGAACGTCGACAAGTCGAAAGTCACTTACTCGAAAGATGTCGCTCCCATTCTCAACCAGCGTTGCGTCGAGTGCCATCGCGCTGGAGAGGTCGCGCCGATGGCTTTTACCAGCTATCAGGCCGCGCGCCCCTGGGCCAAATCGATTCGCGAAAAAGTAGTGTCGCGCACCATGCCGCCGTGGACCGCCGATCCGCACATTGGTGAGTTCAAGAACGACCGCCGTCTGGCGCAAGGCGAAATCGACACCATAGTCGCCTGGGTGAATGCGGGCGCGCCGGAGGGCGATCCAAAAGATTTGCCGGCGCCGCCGCAATTTACAGAAGGCTGGAACATCGGAAAGCCGGACCAGATTTTCGACTACGGCGCCGATTTCACAGTGCCTGCCGAAGGAGTTGTGGACTATCAATATTACAAGGTGCCCACCAACTTCACCGAGGACAAATGGATCGAGGCGGCCGAAATTCGTCCGCAGCACCGCGACGTCACGCATCATATCAACGTGCTGATTCTCACGGAAGGCCAGAATCTCGCGACCGGCGCATTGCTCACCGGTTTTGCGCCGGGCGTGCAACCGCTTCGTCTGGAACCGGGAACCGCATTGCTGGTGAAAGCCGGCTCGACTTTGCTTTTCCAGGCGCACTACACGCCCAACGGACATGTGGTGAAGGACCGTTCGTTCGTCGGCATCCGGTTCGCGAAACAGCCGCCGACATTGCGTTCCATCGCCGACCGCGCCATGAACGTCTTCTTCAAAATCCCGCCGGGCGATCCGAATTATCCGGTGAAGGCGAGTTGGACCGCCCAGCAGGATGTGGATGTGTGGGCGCTTATGCCGCACATGCATTTCCGCGGCAAGGATTTCCAGTACACGGTGGTGTATCCGGACGGACGCCAGGAAGTGATTCTCAATGTGCCGAAGTACGATTTCAATTGGCAACTGGGCTATGAGCTAAAGCAACCGCTGCATCTGCCGAAAGGAACACGCATCGATTGCGTCGCGCACTTCGATAATTCGCCGAACAACAAATTCAATCCGGACCCCACCAAAGAAGTGCGTTGGGGCGATCAGACCTTCGAAGAGATGATGATCGGTTTCGTAGTTTACAAGATTCCCGTGACCCCTGCTGCACCACGGGCCACGAGCGAATAGCCGACGGTAGGCGCCGGGACGATTTTTTGTTCCACGTCGCACATTACTAATTTTGTGGGGCAGCCGCGCTGTGCCACGGCCACCACATTAGAGTAAAATAAAAACGCACCCCCCTCGAAGTGGGCGGCTAGCTCAGTTGGGAGAGCACGGCGTTCGCAACGCCGGGGTCGCGGGTTCAAGTCCCGCGCCGTCCACCAATTCCTGTGTTACCGTGAGGCTCTATGGTCTTGTCGGACGTGGACATCAAGCGCTATCTTGCCCTGGGAAAGATCAAGATCTCGCCCGATTTACCGCCCGAACAATTCGGCAGTTGCTCTGTCGATTTCCGGCTGGGCAATGAGTTCAGCATCTTTGAGCACAGCCGGCACGCCTTCATCGATCTGCGCGACAAGCGCGGCATCGAAGACATCATGAAGAGCGTCATCGTGCCCGACGGCGAATCGTTCATCCTCCAGCCGCGCGAGTTTGTGCTGGCCATCACGGAAGAAACCCTGGAACTCGACGACGACGTTCTGGGGCGCCTGGAAGGCCGGTCGAGTCTGGGGCGAATCGGCATCATCGTGCATGGGACCGCGGGTTTGTTCGATCCCGGTTGGGCCGGCAAAGCGACGCTCGAGTTGAGCAACCTGAGCCGCATGCCGGTTGCATTGTATCCCGGAATGCGCGTTTGTTCATTCACCTTCGAGCAGCTCTCGTCGCCCTCGTCGATGCCGTATCGCAAAAAAGTGGGGAACAAGTATTCAGGGCAAACGCGTCCGCTGGCGAGCAGGCTGGCCGGGGAATTCAAAGGGTAGCTTCACATCAATCTTTCGATCTCGAACGCGCGCATCGCCCCATGTCGTATGTGGAGGATTTCAACTTGCTTCTGTTTCTCCAACACCCGGTAAATCAAGCGATATATGTGGGGCTTGCGCCCGTAAAGCAAGTGTCGATACTTGTTGCTCTCAGGTGTGAGCGGACACCTGGCCGGTTGTTCCTCCGAACTGTAAATGGCATCTTCAAGCCCGTTGTACCATTGGGCGGCCGCCTCGCTGGACTCAGCTCCCACCCATGCATACAGATAGGCTAGGTCGCTCAAAGCCCGATCCATCAACTTAACGCGGTATGCCATTCTTGGCTCGGAATTCCGCTAGCGCTTCGCGAGCCGGCCGCCCGCGCCCGTTCGCCGCATCTTCCAAACCTTGACGAATACCTTCCATCGCATCCTGCCGGGCGGCCAAGTCGAGCAGATGCTGATACGCAGCGGCGCTCTGGACCACCAATTCAGGCTTGCCCTTGTGGGTGAGGATCAAGGGGCGCTTACTTCTCTTGAGCAGCTTGGCGAATGTCGCTGTCTTGCGACGAAAGAAGCTCAGGGATTGGAAGTCGCGTGTTAGATCCAGCATTGGCGCCTCTTACGCAAAATAGCACCTTTTATGGTGCTACGACAGAGGCGGCAAATACTTCCGCCAATCCGCTGACTCGACTATCCGCTTCAGAACTACATTTCGTTCGTGCAACAGGTTTTGCATATAGCGGCGGAGTACCATGATCTCGGCAAGGCGTCCAAGTACAGGAACCGGTGCGGCAAAGCAAAAGACGTCCCTCATCTCTGTTGCGCTGGAAGACAAAGCTCGAAAGAAGTGATCGTGCTGCATGAATCGGAAAGCGCCCCGGACCATCGTGTCCTGAAAGTAGGCGGGCGGTTCCATAGCCGTGATTTCGCTGGTTAGGGTTTGCCACACACCCAAGTGCTTTGCACGCCATGTGACGCGCTGTCCCATGCCGATCAGTCCGGAACCGACCCCGCCTCGAGCCACCACCGCCTCGCCATAATTATCGCTTCCCGCGAGATGTACTTCCACGCTTCGCGATAGATCGAAGCATCGCTCAATTGGCGCCTGAATCACCGTAAGCTCTTCAAGTTTGACCACTATCTCCCCGACGATCCAAACCCGCCCGCGCCCCGCGTCGTTTCGTTCAACTCGCCCTCCTCCCATTCCACCGGCTCGTACTTCGCGATTACCAGTTGCGCGATACGGTCGCCCTGCTCAATCTTGTAATCGTTCGCGCCGAGGTTCAAAAGGATAACGCGTATCTCGCCGCGATACCCGGGATCGATTGTTGCCGGACTGTTCGGCAGCGTGATGGCATGCTTCAACGCCAGACCGCTGCGCGGCCGAACCTGCGCTTCATAACCCGACGGCAATTCGATCGAAATGCCCGTGGGAACCGCCTGCGGGACACCCGGCGTCAACACCACCGCCGCAATCGAACGCAGATCCATGCCCGCATCCTCATTCGGACCGTGCGCGTATTCCGGCAGCATCGCGTCCGCGGAAAGTTTCTTTAATCTAATTTTCATCGGATTCGTTATCATAGCGTTTCATGGCAAAGCGTGTCCTCACTGTTTCTCCCATGCCGCCGGAAAAATGTGCGTACGCGCTGGCGCGCTACAGCCGCTCGCCGGATTCGATTCGCGACTCGGTCGAATGGGTTCGCACGCACGATTCGGCGAAATTTCTGGAGAGCTTTTATTTCCAGTATGGCCACGCATCCATCGCCGACCTCGGCCACGTCGTGATGTGTTTTGAAGGCATCTCCGAGCTCGCCGCCACCGAAGTGGAAGACGAACAGCTTTGGGACGGGCAGGCGCGCTCGTCGCGCTATCAGGATTTTTCCAAGTCCGGTTTCATCACGCCGCCCGAATTCGATTCTACGCAAGCGGCCATTTACCAGGAGGCAGCGGGCAAGCTGCTGGCGGGCTACAACGAAATTCACGCGAAGATTTTCGATCATCTGGCGGAGCGCCTGCCTCGGCCCGAAGCGATGAAGCCGGAGCCATACAAGCGAAATCTCGCCGCCCGTGCATTCGATGTCGCGCGCTATCTTTTGTGCTTCGGCATCCCGACCGGCGTCGGCCAGGTGACAAGCATCCGAACTCTGGAACGTCAGATACGCCGCCTGAAAGCCTCCGAGTATCGGGAGCTGCGAGACCTGGCGGTCGAGATCGCGGAAGCTTGCGCCGAGCAGCCCGCCTGTCAATGGGACGCAGCCAATTCCGTTGAAGCTCTTGCGCCGACGCTGGCGCGCCACGTAGATGTCGATGAACATCTGGAACAAAGCCGCGCCGATTTGAAATTATGGGCGGCGCAAAACCTGGGCGAATACAAACAGCAATGTTCCGATCCGGTTGACCTGTTGAAGCCCGCCGATACGATGGCCGATATCGTGGCGACCTTGCTCTACCCCGTTACGGATCGTCCGTATCGTTTGCTCTATGAGCAGGCGCGTGCCTGGAACTCCGCGCGCAAAAACGAAGTGATCGATGTAGCGCTCCAGTCGAGAACCCGGCGCGACGAACTGTTGCGAAATTTCCGGGGCGCGCCTTATGCGTACGACATCGTGATGGACATCGGAGCTTATCGCGATCTCCACCGGCACCGGCGCTGCCAGCAATTTCGTCAACCCTACTCCACCAACTTAGGGTTCGAGACGCCGGACGCGATCGCGGTCGCCGGCCTCGGCGCCGATTACAATGCGCTGCTCTCCCATGCATGTAACATTGTGACGACCCTCCCGGCGCCGGGTTCGCATTATTTACTGCCTTTCGCGAGCTGCGCCCGCTTTCTCTTCAAAATGGACTTTCCCGAAGCGGAATATATTGCGAGGCTGCGGTCCGGCGTGAAGGGGCATTTCAGCTATCGGCGAATCGCCTGGTATATGAAAGAAAAGATGGCGGAATTAGAGCCCGAACTGGGCCGCCTCATGCAAGCTACTCCTCCCTGGACCGAAGATCCATTGCAGCGTTAAACCTAGTGATATCACTAGTCTATAAACCCCGGCCTATACGTTACTTCTAACCGCATTC
>DATDHK010000017.1:0-4086 GCA_036521635.1 Bryobacteraceae bacterium
GTGGAGGTACATGGCGATCCGCTGGTGTAGATAGGTGGGGCAGGATGGCATCCTGCGGCCGATTGGCAATCGGTCTGGCGCTGAATTCAGAATTATTTATGGGCCGATTGCCAATCGGCCGCAGGTTAACAACCTGCCCCACATCGGTATCCAAAGGTGATTGTGAAAACGATACTAATTACCGGCGCCGCAAAACGCATCGGACGCGGCATTGCCTTGCGCCTCCATCGCGAGGGCTACCGCGTAGCTATCCACTATAAGACGTCCGAAAAAGAAGCTCGCGAAACCGCCGCCGAGTGCGGCTCCGCTCCCCTGTTCCACGCGGATCTGGAAAGCGTGGACGAAATCCGGCGCATGTTTCAGGAAGTGGAAGAACAACTAGGCCCGCTCTATGGCCTGGTCAACAACGCAGCGAGGTTCCGGCGAAAAGATCCCCTGGAGATGACCGAAGCAGATTGGGATTTTATCCACAGCGTAAATCTAAAAGGCGCCTTCTTCTGCTGCCAGCAAGCCGCCCTGCTCATGAAAAAAACGGGCGCGGGACGTATCGTCAACATTGCGTCGCTGGGCGGCATCCGCCCATGGCCGGCGTACGCGCACTACTGCTCTTCAAAAGCCGGCTTGATCATGCTGACGCGCGTTCTGGCAAAAGCGCTGGCGCCCGGGATCACGGTAAACGCAGTGGCGCCCGGCGTGATTCTTTCCTCGGGCCAGGAACCGCGCGTGCAAGACATGATCGAAGCAACGCCCGCGGGACGTTCCGGCACAGTGGAAGAAGTCGGGGACGCGGTGCTCTATTTTCTAAACGCTACGAATTTTGTGACGGGACAAACGCTGGCCGTGGATGGGGGGTTAAGCCAGCGGTAAAAACATTCAAGCTGCAAGAGCCCTGTCCGATACGGATCTTGTGAGCCGATTCGTCGAAAACGCCGTTCGCATTCTAGATGCGGCGGAAAGTAGCGTGCGGACCGGCCATACTCCTTCGGAAATGACTATTCTGATTACCCCGGAGGGAGGGATTCGGTTGGTCGCGAACTGCGATTGGCCGCTGGAATCCCTGAAATCGCATCACGGGGCGAAGATGGCATACCGGGTGAGCCACAGCGACGCGATCGTTCGTGTAGAGGGGCGGGCAGATTCTCGCACTTGTTTGTTCGAGACCGCAAAGCCTGAACGGGCCGCCCGCCTTCTTCTAAATCGCTCGCCAGTCAATTTCGAGCCTGCCACAATAATCTCAAAGCAGGCCCTTCGACTCCAGTAATTCCCGAAGTGCGGAGCCGATTTTTAAGTACTCCTGGTAATCCGGCGGCTTGCGGAAATAACCGGCGCCTAGCCTGGCGCTCTCGTTGCGGTCGTCCGGCGAATCGGACGAGGTGACGATCAGCACCGGGACGTCCTTGCATTTATCGCTGGCTCGGATTCGCCGGAGCACTTCCAATCCCTCGACCTTCGGAAGATTTAAGTCGAGCAACAGAACGTGCGGGCAGGGGGCGGCCGGGTCCTGTTCGGCCCTGGTAAGAAAATCGAGCGCCTGTTCGCCGTCCGGCGCAATGTAAATGTCGAGCGGCAGGTTCTCTAATTTGATGGCCTCCCGCACCAGCAGGGCGTCCGGCAGATTGTCTTCAGCCAGAAGAAGATTCAACCGTTTCGGAATGGACTCGCGCGGCGTGTTGAGGGACGGTGAAGAAGAAGGTGGCTCCTTTTCCAGGTTCGGATTCGACCCAGATTCGTCCGCCATAACGCTCAACCACGCGTTGGCAAATAGCCAGGCCGATGCCGGTGCCGCCATATTTCTGGTCGCGATGCAGTCGTTTGAATACGCCAAAGATTTTCTCCTTGTACTGAGAATCGATGCCTATGCCGTTGTCTTGCACGGAAAAGCGCCAGGCGGCGCCATGGTTGCCGGCCGCGATGTGGATTCGCGGAGGAAGTTCTTTCCGGTATTTGAGCGCGTTGCCGATGAGATTCTGAAAGAGCTGTTGCAGGTGGGCTTGCCCCATGTATACTTCCGGCAGCGGATCGTAGGTCACGGTTGCATCGCTTTCGCGGATCGCTTCCGCCAGACTGGCGAGCGCGTGCTCCAAAACCGCCGATGCATCAACCGCCGTCGTATTGCTTTCCACAATGCCCGCCCTGGTGTAGGCCAGCAGGTCGTTGATGAGCGTGACTAAGCGGCGCCCGCCTTCCGTCAAAAATCCAAGGAACTGCTGTCCGTCGGCATCCAAAAGGTGTTGGTACCGCTTGGCCACCACTTCGCTATAGACCGCAACATTGCGGATCGGCTCCTGAAGATCGTGGCTGGCGGAATAGGCGAACTGTTGGAGGTCGTCATTGGCCTGGCGCAGCTCCTCCTCTTTTTCCTTCTGCTCGTGAATGTCCGTGTTCGATCCGATCCACATGGAAATTCTCCCATGATCGTCGCGCATCGCATGAGCCCGGCTCAGGTGCCAGCGATACGCTCCGTCGGCGCGGCGAAAGCGGTGCTGAAAATGGAATGGGGCGCCGGTTTCGATGGATTTCCGCCACGCGCGGACGTTCTCCTCGATATCGTCGGGATGAATGAATTGGGTCCAGCCCCAGCTTTTGATTTGATCGAAAGACAGCCCGGTGAATTCCATCCATTGCCGGTTGAAGTAGTCCACGTCGCCCGAGGGCGCCGCCGTGAAAATCTTTTGAGGCATGGACTCGGCCATGAAGCGAAAACGCTCGCGGGCTTGCTCGGCCTCGCGCAGCGCTTCTTCGCGATCGTGGAGAACCTGTGTCAGATTGTCGTCGCGCGACTGAATGCCGGCCAGCATCTGATTGAATCTGTCGACCAGCACGCCCAGCTCGTCGCCTGAAAGTTTCGTCGCGCGAATGCTGTAGTCGCCGGTCTCCGACACGGCCGTGGTGGCGGCCACGAGCTGCGAAATGGGTTTCTCGATAATAGCGCGCAGCCTGGATGAGAGCAGGAATGCAATCAGGCTTGAAATCAGCATGACACCGAGGACAGTGGCGCCATAAATCTTTATTCGCTCGGAGATTTCAAGGAGATCGTAGAGCAGCACCAGGGTTCCGATGCGGCGGTCGTTCAGGAGAATGGCATGCGAGACCTTCACGTCCGCGCCGCTGAAATGCAATCCATCTTGCGCATCGGCCGGGGGGCAGGTGGAAGGCGCGCCCTTCCGTGAGTATTTGGCCAGCATCGTTCCATCCGGCCGATAGACGCACGCAGCGATCACATGCGTTCTAGCGCGCAACGCAGCCAGTGTCTCAGCAGCCGTGTCAGGATCGTTGAAAGCCAACGCGGCCGTACTGTTGTCGGCGCTGATTTGGGCCAGCGCGGATAAGTCGCGCTCCAAATGACTACGGAACAGGACCAAGTCCGCGACGATGATGCCCACACCCGCCCATAGCAGAGCCACGGCAGTGGTGAGCATGATCATTACGACCAGCTTTTGTTTTATCGGTATGTCGCGGAACATGCGCATTTGGCGGATTCTACTTTTCAACAGTCCTGGCCACGCTCAACAGTTTCGAGCTGAGCTTGAGCCCGGCATTTTCCGCGACAGTGAGATTGATGTCGAACCGTACGCGGCGGTTCTCGATAACGAAAGCGATCATGCCGCCGGACCGCGCAAAACTTTCTCCTTCGGAAACAGTCAGAACTCCGGGCCCTAAACCGGGCAGGATTTTGAGGGCCGCCTTTTCCGGCTTGCCGGCAAATAGTACCTGGCACGATTTGGGCGGTGGCGCGCGCTTTATTCTTTGGACGCTGATCTTTCGACCGTCCACAACTTCGCCCTCCACGATTTGATCGAGCGCGGCGCCGAATGGGTCATCGCCCAGAATGCAGATTGCTACCGGCGAGTCTGAAGCGCCGAACGCTGTGGCCGGCCAATCGATGAACTTCGTGAAGTTCAAGAGGAATGCGGCTTTTACCTGGTACTCCTGCGGTTGGTCGGCTGCCGCGAGGGCGCCTATGGCTAAGGCGAAACACAGGAGCACATTGCGGTAGCGGATGGACCGCTCCCTTACGGTCGCGGCTCGGAAGGAGTTACTGGGCCGGTAGCGGAAAGAGTTGCCGGGCCGGTAGCGGAATGGGTT
>DATDHK010000018.1:0-12548 GCA_036521635.1 Bryobacteraceae bacterium
GGTCGATTTTAGTGCTGGGACGTTTGAGCTGGTTACGATCCGGGCGGCGCCGGAGGGGGGGACCAGTTTGCTTGTGGGGGGTGGGTTGATTTTGGTTGGACTGGTTGGGAGCCGGCGCGGAAACAGGCCGATTTTCAATCGGCGGCAGGTTACCAACCTGCCGCACAATACGTTACCTGCCTACTGTGCGGGGGGAGGCGCGGACGGCGCGGTCGAATGCCCAGCCGCGGATGTGGCGGATTTGCTCGCTCATCGTGCGCGATAGCGGGACCATTTTTACGGCGATGTTGATCAGGTCTTGCGTGGTCACTTCGCGGTCCGCGAGGCGGGCCTTTGTCAGGGCTGAGATTACGCACTGCTCGATTTCGGCGCCGGTCCACTCTTTGGTGAACTCCGTGAGTTGTTCAAGGCTGAACTGGGACACATCCATTCCGCGGCGGGCGATGTGAATCTTGAAGATCTCGATCCGCTCGTCGTCCAGCGGCAGGTCGACGAAGAACACTTCGTCGAAACGTCCCTTGCGGATCATTTCGGCGGGGAGCAGGTCGATGCGGTTGGCGGTGGCGGCGACGAAGAGTCCGCGGGTTTTCTCCTGCATCCAGGTAAGGAAGAACGCGAAAATGCGGCCCTGCTCGCCGCCTGAATCGGTGGAAGTAATTCCCATCTCGATCTCGTCGAACCACAGCACTGCCGGCGCCATGTCTTCCATCATCTTGCACGCCTCGACGAATGCGCCTTCGGGCTTGCCGTGCCTGCCGGAGAAGATCTCGGTCATGTCCACGCGGTAAAGCGGAAGCTGGAAATACGAAGCCGCGGCCTTGACGCACAGGCTCTTGCCGCAGCCGGGGATGCCCATGATGAGCACGCCTTTGGGCACGATTTCAGCGCTCAGGCTGTCGCGGAATTGAAAGAGCTTCTGGCGCTCGAGCAGCCACTTCTTCAGACCGTCCAAGCCGCCCACTTCGCCGATGCCGGTGGCGCCGGCAATGTATTCGATGACGCCGCTGCGGTTGACCAGGAGCCGCTTCTCTTCGAGCAAAGCCGGCAACGACTCGGGACCAAGAGGGCCACCCCCAGCGAGGGCGCGGCGGAGTGCGTAACGCGCTTCATCAAGCGTGAGGCCCTGCAAGGCCTGCGCCACCGGTTGCAGGATTGCCTCGCTGGTTTCGCCGCTCTCGTCGCGCAGGAAGTCGATCAGCTCGACCAGATCGGGCGGGCGCAGTTCCAGAAACATGAAGCTGCGCTCGACTTCTTCGGGAATCGATCGGACCGGGGAACTGACGACGACGAATTTCAGTTGATCGCGGCAGGTCTCGTAGAGGTCGCGCAGGCGGCGTCTGACTTCGGGAGACTCGCGGAGGGGTTCGTGAAAATCCTTGAGGTGGAAGATGGCGGGGCCGGGGCAGGCGGCGATGAAATCGAGAGCTGCGCGCGGCGCGTGCGCGCCGGACTCGGCTGCACGGCCATCCCGATGCATGCCGTCGGTAAGGCTCCAGGTCCAAACCTGCGTGGAGCCGGGGAGCCGCACAGCAACTTCGCGCAGCACCTTTCCGACCCGCTGCTCTTCGGAGGAGCGGATGTATGTGAGCGGCCGGCCGGATTCGAACACTTCGCGAATTATTTTTGCGGCGCGGCTTTCAGGGGGGCGGGGCTGGGAATTATTTGGCGTCTTTTCATTATGGATGAACGGGCTGTTCAGGGTTAGGTTCCGCCGGCGGCCGGGCGGAAGTGGAGGTCTACTGTGTAGCCGGCTACGTCTACGTGCACCAGGTAAAGCACGTTGATGCGAATCGCATTTTGCACTCTGGCGATTTGTACGTCGGCGTCGCGGACTGGAAGGTTCAAACTGGCCGCGCGGCTCACGATTTTCGCGCGGATTATTTCGGGCTGTAGCGCGGCTGTGCCGGGGTCGTCAACCAGTTCATTCACGTAACGCTGCAATTTCCAGTTTTCGACGTATGGCGGAATCAGAACAATACCGATGGCGGCCAGGACGACCAGCACGGCCACGCCCGCGATCAGCCGCGGGATGCGCTGAGTCACTTCTTGCCGGCCTCGAGCGACTCCAGTTCCTTCCAGATGTCGTCGTGAGGTTCCCAGTCCGGGCTGGCTCCGGTCAGTTGAAGCTCGGGCACTTTTAGCGTTCCGTGACCGTAGACGCAGATATATTCGGTGCGCGGCTGTCCCAGGAACAACATATTTTTCCAGGATCCGGTGGCCATTGGCATTCGCAACCGGCGCAAGCAGGTGCGGCAGCGATAGCGTTGGTCCCATGCAATCCAGTAGATCAAGCCGCCACAAAAAGGAACAAAAAGCATCATTGCCGCGGTGTAACCCAAGTCGTGTGTAAAGGGGTCTAATTTCTGGTCCAGGAACACGGCCTTGCGCGGAAAGCAGAGGCTGACGGCGAAGCAGGCAACCCATATCAACGCCAGGGCGGCCGCGAGCTTCGCCAGTAAATAGCCCCAATACTTCATAACTATTGGACTCCTCTCTTTGCTCCCCGGTTCCCGGCTCCAGGCATGTATCGGCTGATTGTCATTTCTTAAACATATTGCGCGCGAGGAACAAGAGGTTTGCGGGCCGTTCCGCCAGACGCCTCATAAAATATGGATACCACGCGTCGCCATAAGGCACATACAGGCGCAAGCGGTGTCCGCCGTCCACCAAGCGCCGCTGCAAGTCGCGGCGAATGCCATAGAGCATCTGAAATTCAAAACGATCCGGCGGGATATTTCGTTCCCTCACATAATCCAGGGCCTGCTGGACGATTCTTTCGTCGTGGCTGGCAATGGCCGGATAGGCGCCGGCGTCCAACAATCTGGTCATCAGCCGCACGTAGTTGCGATCCACTTCCGGCTTGTTTGGAAATGCGACATCGGACGGCTCGCGGTAAGCGCCCTTGCAGAGCCGCACGGGAATCGACTGGCGGCAGAGGTCTTCGATATCGCTCTCGCTGCGATAAAGATACGCCTGAATCACGGCTCGAACGCTGCCGTGTTTGGCATGCAGATGCGACACCAGGGCAAGCGTGCGGGTGACATACTCGCTGGATTCCATGTCCACTTCCACGCAGCTGCCAATCGTTTTTGCGCGCTCCACCAACCGCTCGACGTTGTCGCGGCAAGCGTCTTCGGAAAAATCCAGGCCGAGTTGAGTCAGCTTGATCGACACTGTGGCGTGGAGGCCCAGTTGAGCTATTTTTTCCAGCGCGGTGAGATACGCGTCGCGCGACACCTCGGCCTCTTCGAGCGATTTGACGCTCTCGCCGAGATGATCTAATGTTGCCAGGATGTTCTCAGAGTTCAGACGCTGGCAGACGGACAGTTCGTGCTCGAGAGTGGGGCCCGCAACGAAGCGGGAGGTGAGCCGGGAGGCGGCTGAAGAGGTTTCTATCCAATGACGCAACCGGGATTGGCTAGACAGGAACAGGAGCAGACTGCGGAGCACTAAAACCAGCTTACGATACGGGACATCATGGCAATTCCAGATCCGAAGGTTTCACGCCCTGGGCTGCGCCGCCGAATTTGAATGGCAGCGGTTGGTATGGTCCCACCAATTCGACGCTCGATTGGGCGGCAATCCGCGCTTCCATCCCGATCGCCCAGTAGCAGGCGTTGACCAGCAGCCGGCGGAAGCTTTCGTTCAGCAGGTCCTGCGCGGAGCCCATGGTAGTCGTGAAAATGCGGCCGCCCGTATACGTTCTGATCCACGCGACGGGCATCATCGGATCGTTTTGCTTTCCTGCAACCGGCGCATCCGACGGGTTCATTCCTTCCAGCACCTGGCCGAGCACCAGCGGTTGCGTCCCGTCCGGCAAGGGAAGCCGGACCTTGTACACGTCCGACGGGACCCAGATGGCGCCGCTTTGGATGCCGGTCAGAATCGGATGTTTGTCCTGTCCTTGCACGATAATCCCGCGCGTGCTTTGCACGGCGTGTTGCCCGTGATGAGCGATCCAGGTTTCGCCCAACACCTGGCGTCCGAACCCGCCATCCCACTCCTTGCTGTTCCAACTGTATCCCTGATATGTTTTGCTGGTCTTCAAATCGAACGCGTGGGTGGCCGTTCGCATCGCGACTATCGGACGTCCGGATTCCACGTAGTCGACGATGTGCTTCATCTGAACGTCGGGAAGGTTGCGGAACCGGGTGAACAGGATCATGAGGTCGGCGGAATCCAGAGTTTCGAGTCCGGGGATGTTGTCGCTTTGGTTGGGATTGATGGAGCCGTCTTTCGGGTCGATCGCGAACAGCACGGTGCAATCGAAGCCGTGACGCTGGGAGAGAATCCGGGCGAGTTGCGGGAGGGCTTGTTCTGAGCGGTATTCTTCGTCGCCGCTTACTAGGACGATACGCTTGCCTTTGCCGGGGCCGGGCTTACCGGGGATCACCAGGCGGTCGGCGGCGGTGGCAGACATTAGCAGGACTGTCAGAAGCGGAATGATTCGTCGGAGGCTCATCTAACGGTCATGGTACAACCGCGCAAGAGCGCGACCGGGGGTCGCGCGCGGACGGGGCGTCCGCCCTACGTCAGTACTCGCGGGTCTTCTTGATTCCGGGTTCCGGTACAGGATACTTGCCATCGGGGCCGGCGCGCAACGGTGACGGGCCGTCCAGCGTCAGCTTGTCGACGTCTGGGGCGAACTCGTGATCGTGATTCAGCATCTGGTCGAACGTGACGATCTGGCCCGTGTGCGCGGCGAAACGGCCCATCGACGCCACCAGGCTCGCCTCCGCTCCGCGCTTCACCTCGTTGTACGGCTTGTCTTCGCGGATGGCGGCGATCAGGTCGTCCCACTCCCAGTCGTAGGGCGAACGCTCCGGCTGTTGGAACGCCCACACCAGGTTCTCCGGCGCCGGATCCTTCTGACCGCTTTGCCAACGGGGGATGTTCTGTCCCGAATAAATGCGCGTGCGGCCGGGCGTGTGCGAGTCGGTTGAGACGACGGCCGAACCCTTCGATCCGTGAATGTAGCTGGCGAACTCGTTGTGCACGCCGGGCATGTTACGGCCGTCGAAGAACAGGCGCGTGCCGTCCGGGTAGGAATATTGAACCGAGTAAACGTCGAAGTTCTGATCCACCGAATTCCCGCGATAATGACGGCCGCCTATCGCCATCGCTTCCACCGGCCACGCGCCTTTCATCCACGAAAGTTCGTCGATCTGGTGGATGTAGTAGTCGCTGAAGACGCCGCCGCTGGCCCACAGAAACGCGTGGAACAGGCGGATCTGGTGCATCAGCTCAGTGATGCCGGCTGGCTTGATTGGCGCGGTACCGCCGCCCGAGCCCATGCGGTAGCCGCGCATGGCCACGATGTCGCCGATCTGCCCGTCGCGGATGCGGCTGAGCAATTCCTGGCGCGCGCGGCAGTGGCGCACCATCAATCCGACTCCAACCTTGAGGTTCTTGCGCGCGGCCTCTTCGCCGAGTGCGATCATGCGCCGGGTGGTGGGGCCGTCGACGCTGATTGGCTTTTCCATGAAGACGTTCAGGCCCTTGTCGATGGCGTAGCGGAAGTGCACCCAGCGGAACGCCGGCGGAGTTCCCAGGATGACGACGTCGCCCGGCTTGAGCGAATCCATGGCCTCGCGGTAACCGTCGAAGCCGATGAACTGGCGCTCCTGGGGCACGTCCATCTGGGCGGAGAAGCGGCCGCGGAGGCGCCCGTGGCTGTCGCTAAGCTTCTGCGGAAAGACGTCGGTCATGGCGACGAGCTTGATGGGTCCATTGTTGATTCGGAGCGCGTTTTCGACGGCGCCGGCGCCGCGGCCGCCGCAGCCTATCAGGGCGAGCTGAATAGTGTTGGTCTCGGCAGCGTGCACTAAGGGGAGGGTTATTCCGGCCAGGGTTGAAGCCTTCAGGAAGGTGCGGCGCGACGTGTCGTCTTTCATTTCATTCATAGCAGTACCTCGCCGATACATTACTCTATTTGATGGCCGCGCGTCACCCGGCACCGTGCTTCAATGTGCGCTACAAATCTGACTGCGCCATGCACGAGTATAGTCCGATTGCGCCGCATCTTCACGCGAAGACAGGCGGAACATCGGATAGTTCTTGGTGGGTTCGTAGCTTCCGAACAGCGGCTGGAACTTTCCACTATCGAAGATAATGAGTTTTGAGCCGGAATCGAAGTGAAACTTGCCCGTGGGTCCGGTCGAAGATTCGTAAGTTCCGCCGGCCTTGAGGGTAACGTACTGCGTAAAGACATAACTTCGGAGGAAAACGCCGCATGTATATTTTGTATTTGGCGGGGTTGCCGGAACGTCGGCTGCAATTGCGAGGCCGGCTAGTAAGGTTAGGACCGTCGCGAGGCGCGATGGCAAGTTGATCCATGGGTCCATAAGCTACGAGTGTACATCTGCCGAACGATCGGTGCGAACAACACTTGGGAGAACAGCATGATAGGCTGGGCTTGTGGATAAGAGGGTACAAGAACATCTCATCGCCACGGTCTGGTAAAGTCCCGCCTGACTCGTTCGGCGTTGTGAGATACCTGGCCCCAATCGTTCGCAATGAAGGCAGCCATCGTCGACACCGACGTGGTGTCGATGCTGTTCAAGGGCGACACTAGAGCGCTTGCATATCGCGTCCATGTCACTGGCAGGTTGCTCGGGATCTCGTTCATGACGCTGGCGGAACTGGAGCGCTGGTCGTTGGAACGCGGTTGGGGGCCAAAGTGAAAGCTTGAATTGGCAGAGCACTTGACGCATTATTCAGTCCTACCAGTCAGCCGAGAGCTGTGCCTCAAGTGCTCGCATCTCGTACACGTGATCAAGGGCTAAGCTAAAATCTGCACAGGAGATCGATAATGACAATCCAGGAAGTTGCGGACCAACTCGTCAAACTTTGCTCTGAAGGCAAGTTCAGCGAGGCCACTGAAGCCCTATATTCGCCCGATATCGTCAGTGTGGAGGCCGGTGCGCCTCCCGGAGGATCACGCGAGGCGAAGGGCATTGCGGCCGTGAGGGCCAAGGGAGAATGGTGGACCGCTAATCACGAAGTCCACTCGGTCACAGTCGAAGGGCCGCTCATCGCCGGATCGCATTTCGCGGTGACGTTCAAGTTGGACGTCACGTCTAAGCCCGAAAACCGACGATTTACGATGGAAGAGGTCGCCGTCTACAAGGTCGCCGACGGCAAGGTCGTGTACGAAGAGTTCTTCTACAACATGTAGAGGGATACGGGTCAAACATCACACAACGCCACGGCTTCAGCTAGCCCCTCCGCCGGATCCCGCGTGGGGATGAATTCGTGGCCGACGTAGCCTTCGTATCCGATTTCAAGCAAGGTCCGCATCACGGCCGGGTAGTTTATTTCTTGTTGGGCATCCAGCTCGCCGCGTCCTGGAACACCGGCCGTGTGGACGTGCCCGACTAAATTGCGGTACTGGCGAAGGCGGCGGATTACGTCGCCATTCATGATCGCCACGTGATAGATGTCGAACAGCAGCTTCACTCGCGGTGAGCCGACCCGGCGGACGATTTCGGCGCAGTAATCCAGATCGTCGCCCTGATAACCTGCATGGCCCTTCATTGGATGGGAATCGTCTCGCGTATTGAGATGCTCGAGAACTATGTTGACGGGCTTTCGCTCGGCGTGCCGGGCCAGTTCCGCGAGACTCTTTGCGGTACTTTCGGCGCCTTGCTCGAGCGGGATCTCGCCGCTTTCCGGATCGTCCGCGTCCAGCCACTTGTAGCCTGTAAACGCGATGACGTTGGGTACTCCGTAGTCCGCGCATTGATCGATCGACTGTTTGGTTCGCGCGATCACTTCGTCGCGATAGCGCGGGTTGTTCAGTCCTTTCACAAAGACCGGATCGGGCATCCCGTTGTACGCTAATGCGTTTTGGAGGCCGTGCTTGCGAACTGCCGGCCACAGCTCGAAGGGAACCAATTCGACGGCTGGGCAACCTAGACTGGAGGCCGTGCCGCAGATGCGGTCGATATCCCATTTCCAGTCCGTCGCATTGAGACACCAATACGCCAGCGATTGTTTAATGCGTCCGCTTTTGACCACTCGATAGACATTGTAAACTGATAGCCACATGAAACACTTCCTCGCGTGCGCAATCTGTTTCTCGGCGGCTACGATCCTGGTTGCTCAGACAAGCGATGAAGCGGCCATTCGGGAGGTTGTAAGGAAGTATGTGGATGCCCGCGAAAGTATCGATGTGAAGGCGATTGAGGCGCTCTTTACCGCGGATGCCGATCAACTGGTTTCTACCGGCGAATGGCGCAAAGGGCTAAAGGAAGTGGTGAAGGGAACTGTCGCCAGTTCGCAAAACTCACGGGGCAAGCGGACGATTACCGTGGAGTCCGTGAGATTCCTGTCGCCGGATGTGGCTTTGGCTGACGGACGGTACGAGATTTCAGGGCCCTCGGCGGCGGACGCGCGGAAGATGTGGACCTCGCTGGCGCTCACGCGTTCGACGTCGGGCTGGCGGATCGCGGCTATTCGGAATATGTTGCCGGCCGCCGCCGCGCGCTAAGAGGAACGATTATGAAGGAAGTCCTGACCAAGAGTTTTTGGCAAGGAGTGAAGAAAACTTTTTATGAGGCGATGGAGCCCGAGCCTCCAAAAGAGGATTCTACTCCGCCCTCAGAGCGTCCACCGGATCCACCGCCGCCGCCCGCCGCGCCGGCAGATAACTAGCGAGCACCGCGGCCGCCACCAGAACCACCGGCACCGCGGCATAAGTCAGAGGGTCCAGCGGACTGATCCCGAACAGCAGCGACTTCATCAGCCGCATCAGCCCGACTGACGCCGCGAGGCCGATCGCGGCGCCGATTCCCGCGAGCGCCAGTCCGGAGAGCACGAACATTTTCCTAAGCTCGCTTTGTTGTGCGCCCAGCGCCAACCGAATTCCGATTTCGCGCCGGCGTTGCGATACGGCGTAGGAGATCACTCCGTAGATGCCGACGATCCCGAGCACCAGCGCCATGGCGCCCGCGATGCCCAGCATCACCAGCGTGAAGGAAGTTCGCGTCAGGGATTGGCCGTAGATTTCCTGCATCGACCGCACAGACGCCACCGGCAGACTCGAATTCACCGACCAGACCGCTTGCCGGACCTCGTTGAGAAACCCTTCGGTTCCGGTCCGATCGCTTCGGACGACGAACGTCACCGTGCGCACGACATCCATCGAACGGGGGCCGTATAGATCGTCCATCATGGAAGGCCAGTACACGATGGCGGGTGCTTTATCATGAACTCCGTTTTCGTGGACGTCCTCGACGACGCCGATCACCTCCCACCAACGGCGAAATTCCCGGAATCGCTTGCCGAGTGCGGCGGAGGGCGTGCCCCACAGCTCGCGGGCCAGATTTTCGGAAACCATCGCCACCGGTCTGAGGCCATAGATTTCGGTCCATGAGAGCTCGCGGCCCGCGATCATTTTTGTGCCTGCTGTCTGAAAAAATCCGGGCGAGACATTCTTGAACAGCCGGAGCGGCGCGGTTTCGGCGGCGGCGTTGGGCTGGCCCTCGGCGACGATAGAGTCCCAGTTGGGCTCGATGCCTTCCATGGGCATCGCGCTGGTGAACCCGACGGAAGTCACGCCGGGAATCGCCGCCAATTTGCCGGCAATGTTGTTCTGCATTCGGGCGACTCGTTGCGGTTCGGCAACTAGCGACGCCGGAATGGAGATGCGCATGGTCTGAAGATGTTCCGCATGCGTGAATCCCGGCTCGACGGTTCGCAATGCCTGGAAGGTACGAATCATCAGCCCCGCGCTTACCAGCAGCACCAGGGCCATGGCCACCTGAGCCACGACCAGGATGTTGCGGGCGCGATGGCGCTCCCGGCTCACGCTGGATGTCCGGCCCGCGCTTCGAAGAGTTGCTGAAATCCGCGGCCCGGCATATTTCAGGGCCGGAATCAATCCGAATAACAGACCCGAGAGCAGGGAAAGAACTACGGTGAACGCGAGCGCACGCGCGTCGAGCGAGATCTCGTTCAAGCGCGGCAGATTCGCCGGGCCCATCGACACTAAAAGGCGCAGACCCTCATAGGCGAGCGCTATCCCGAGAGTGCCGCCGAGGAGTCCCAACAATAAACTTTCGAGCAGAAGTTCTCTAACGATTCGCCCCCATCCCGCACCCAGCGCCGCACGAATGGCAAGCTCCTGTTGCCGGGCCTCGGCTCTCACCAGCAACAAATTCGCTACGTTGGCGCAGGCGATGAGCATCACCATGCCGATAGTCCCCATCACCACCCACAGCACGCTGCCAATATTGCCGACTACTTCTTGTTTGAGCGGACGGAGAGCCGGCGCGATTCTCCAGGTCTCGTAGAATCGCGGATTCGTGCCGGGACCGTTCGACCACGAGTTCATCCAGATTGGAACCATCCGGGCCATGTCGGCATTGGCCTCCGCGATCGTCACGCCGGGCTTGAGCCTGGCAATACCCTGATAACCGAAGCCGGCCAGGATCAGCTTACTGCGCTCGAAGCGGATAGGAAGGATCAAATCGGCATCCGCATTGACGAAACGGAATCCCTGCGGCATCACGCCCACGATTTCCCGAGGACGCGATGCGACCCTGATTCCGCGCCCGATCACAGACCTGTCTCCGCCGAAACGACGCTGCCAGTAGCCGTAGCCCAGCATCACGGTTTCCGGCGCTCCCGGCATCTGGTCGGCCGAGCCAAGCCAGCGCCCCAACGCGGGCTGGACGTTGAGCGTCTGAAGCGTGCCGTCGCTGATGAGAACTGAGCGCACCTGTTCCGGTTCGGCCAATCCGGTGACAGAGGCCGTGCCGGGGATCCACACGCCCAACGCCTGAAATGATCGATTTTGCTCAGCGTAGGTGAAATACATGGAGGCCGAAAGGCGGAGGCCGTCGGAGACGTTGGCCAGCCCCGCGGCGCCGGGAGCGTTCTGCCAGACTCCCACCAGTTCCTCCGCCTTCGGATAGGGGAGCGGCTTGAGCAGCACAGCATTGACGACGCTAAAGACCGCCGTGTTGGCGCCGATTCCGATGGCGAGCGTCAGCAGGGCGACGGCCGTGAACAGGGGATTGAGACGCAGCGTGCGTAGCCCGTAACGGACGTCGCGGGCGAGCGTGTCCAGGAGCGCGACGGTGTTCATGGTATAAATCTCCTCTCGAATCAGGGTGAGGTTTCCGAACTTCCGGCGGGCTGCTGTGCGCGCCTGCGGATACTCCATTCCGCGGGCAATGTTTTCATCAATCTCAAGCTGTAGGTAGGACTCGATCTCTTCGAGTCGTTCCCGGTCCCATTTCGTCCGCCGCAGGAAACGCCGCCAGCCCATGTCGATTCCTGTATTATACTCCAGTCGATCATCGACCGGAACGGCGATTCATATACGCGTGGATATCAATGTTAACCGAGGACCGTGTTCAAATGATCATCTATGGAGATTACGCTCGCGCCGCGATCTTTTGTGGCGCCTTCTCTGACTCACTATCCTCTTTCTTGTCCAAAAAGAAGTGTACGATGTAGCCGGCCAGAGTGACGATGAGCACAACGGCAGCCAAGGCGGAAATAACGACCGCGATTTTGGCTCTCCAGTCCGTGAGATTGTGCCGCAACGCCCATGTACCGACGAAAACGGCCGCGCCCGTGAGGAGAAGCTCGGCCCAAACAGCGAAAAACTTGATCACCGACATGGCCGAGGATAGAAGAGTTATCGCCGCGGAAGGCAGCTTGCCCAGTGCGTGCAGCTTGCGGAAGTGCAGGTGGCAGATATCCTCAACATAGTCGGTAACGGCGGCGAGCACTGGAATCATCCACCACAGGGCGAGCGATCCACCGGGCCAGTTCAGGAATGCGAATACCGGAAGTTGCGAAGCTGCAAACCACAGTCCGAATAGGAAGACTAGTGAATACACCGGAATAAAGCCCAGTATGTCGCGCCATAAGACGAGGCCCAGAAGCTCGCGCATCCGGACCGCAGCAGGGCCCTTCACCGGGTCGTCTTTTTTCCAGCGGCATTCCAACTGGCTGCGCCAGTGTTCCAGGCACTCTTTTACTTTGGCCGGCGTCGGGCGCCACTGCAAGGAAACAATGGAACCAAGATTGGCCTGGACCATCGGCTCGGCGGTCCAAAGCATCGCGCGCCAAAAGTAGACCAGCGCCAACTGCAATAGCAACAGCAATCCCGGCAGCGAGCGTCCACCCTCCCACCGCATCATCGCATCGGATTTAGGGATCTCCGGGAAGAAGGTGGATACAATCCAACCCGCGGCAAACAGGATCATGCCGCCCAAAGCTGCCGCGGCCGGCCCGGCAACGAGCGCGACCCACGCGCGCCACGCGCTCAGTTTGGTGGCGACAATGACTGCGGCTGCGGCACAAACGGGTACCGCCCAGTACCACGTCCCAATCTCCCTAACCTCCGAATATTGGTGCCGCCAACCGATATAAAAGAGAAGAGTGATGGCACGCGCGGCGCCGAAGATAGCCAGGACGAAGCCCAGCATACGCGACCAGTAGATGCCATCCAGGAACGCGCGCCCACGAGGTTCTTTCCATCCCAAGGCGCATTTGAAGTTGACTATACTCTCGCTCCAATCGACTAACGG
>DATDHK010000019.1:0-3028 GCA_036521635.1 Bryobacteraceae bacterium
GCGTCTACAATCCAATGCTAGGAAAAGACCTCGGCTACGCCGCGCGCGCTCTCCGCAAGAGCCCCGTTTTCCTGATCACCGCCACCTTGACCATCGCGCTCGGCATCGGCGCGAGCACCGCCATATTCAGCGTGGCCAACGCTGTCCTGCTTCGTCCGCTTCCCTATCGCGAACCCGATCGGCTGGTCCTGGCCGGCGGCGACATGCGAGTGCGCCAGGTCTTCGATCTACCCATGTCGAACGAGAACTTCGCCGACCTGCGCAACGGAACGAAAACCATGTTCGAAGATTTCGCCGCCGTCAGCACCTTCCGCAACAATGTTCCCAGGGCCGACGGCACTCCCGAGCAAGTTCACTTTGCCCAGGTCACCACCAACTTCTTCCGCCTGGTCGGCGCAAAAATAACCGTGGGCCGCGATTTTGACGACACCGAAGGCCAGCCCCAGCCCGCGCCCCCAGCCGGCGCCGCACCGCCGGCAACTCCCCCGCCGCGTCTGCCGACCATCGCGATTCTGAGCTACGAATATTGGCAGCGCCGTTTCGGTGGAAGTACGGCCGTCCTGGGCCACGCCATGCTGAACAACACGCCCAACAGTCCGCAGGTCGTGGGCGTGCTCGCCCCCGGCTTCGAATTGCTCTTCCCGCCCGGCGCGAACGTGGAGCGCACGCCGGATGTCTGGATCGCCGCGCGGCTCCGGTACGACAACGCCGCGCGGAATAATTTCTTTCTGCGAGGCGTCGGCAGGCTGAAGCCGAACGCGACCCTGGACAAGGCGCGCGACGAAGCCGAGTTGGCCGCCGCCGAAATCCGCCGGAATTTTCAAATTTACGGAACGGGCGATTTCCATTTTCATCTCGACCCAATGCACCAGCACCTGGTTGCGGAAGTCCGGCCGACCATTCTCGCGCTCATGGGCGCGGTGACGTTTCTGCTGCTCATCGCCTGCGCGAACGTGGCCAATCTCCTGCTGGTGCGCGCATCCTTGCGCGAGCGCGAGCTGGCGGTGCGCGCGGCCCTAGGCGGCAGCCGCTGGCGATTGATCCGGCAGATGCTGGCCGAAGCGCTCATGCTGGCGAGCGGTGGAACGCTGCTGGGCCTGTTGCTGGCGAAGTTGGGAATTTACGAGCTGATGGCCATCAGTCCGGAGAATCTTCCGCGCCTGGATAAAATCGCCATCGATCCGGCGGTGCTCGCGTTTTCGATTTTTGCGGGATTGGCGGCGGCCGCGATCTTCGGACTTGCGCCGGCGCTGCGCGCCTCCAGGCCCGATGTGATGGATGTGCTGCGCGGCAGCGGCCGGACCGCCGGGTTGGGCGGTGGCGGGTCGCGCAACATCGTGGCCGTGGCCGCGGTGGCGCTTTCGTTTGTGCTGCTGATCGGCTCGGGACTGATGGTCCGCAGCTTTATCGCGTTGCAGCATATCGATCCTGGATTCGATTCGCGCAATCTTCTGACGTTCCAACTGATCGGCGGCAGAGGAGGTCAGCAGCCGCAGCAGCGCGCGGCGCGCGTGCGCGAAATTCAAAGCCGCTTGAGCGCGCTGGGCGGCGTGAAAAACGTAACTGGATCGTTTCCTTTTCCACTCACCGGAGGATTCTCGCCGATCCGCTGGGGCCTGGAAAGCGCACTGGCCGACCCCAGCAAATACCAGGCGGTGGACTGGCAGGTCGTGCTTCCCGGTTACTTCGAAACGCTGCGTACACCGCTTATCGCGGGACGCGTGTTCACCGATGCGGACAACGCGCCCGATCGCGTCATTGCCATCATCGATCAGGTCCTGGCCGCCAGGGCGTTTCCGAAGGAATCCGCTGTCGGCAAACGAATCCTGATACGGATCCGCACGCCCGAACCCGAGTGGGTGGAGATCGTCGGCGTGGTTGGGCATCAACGCCAGATGTCGCTGGCGGAGCCGGGCCGCGAACAGATTTACTTCACGGATGGATTTCTGAGTCACGGATTCGTGGGCAGGTGGGCCATCCGGACCATTGGAGATCCGGCGCAGCTCTCGGCTCAGGTGCGCGCGGAGATCCGGAAACTCGATCCGAGTCTGCTGATCAACGAGCTGCAACCCATGTCGGCTTGGATGGACCGCGCGCAGGCCGGCACGCGATTTTCTCTATTGCTCATCGGTGTATTCGCGGTGATCGCGGCGCTGCTGGCGAGCGTCGGTCTCTACGGCGTGCTCTCGACTTTCGTCCGCCAGCGCACCGCCGAAATCGGCGTCCGCATGGCGCTGGGCGCGGCGCCGGGAAGCATTTTCAATCTGGTGGTTGGCCAAGGGTTGCGCTTGAGCGCCGCCGGAATCTTGCTGGGGGCGGCTGCCGCAATCGGATTGACCCGCGTCATGTCCAGCATGCTGGTAGGCGTCAAGCCCACCGACCCCGTGACCTTCGTGGTGATGGTCGTATTCTTCTTCGCGATCGCTGTAGTGGCCTGCGGCGTCCCGGCATGGCGCGCGTCGGGCCTGGATCCGACAGTGGCGTTGCGCTCGGAGTAAACGCTTTTGTGGGGCAGGTTTGTAACCTGCGGCCGATTGTCAATCGGCCAGTAATTAATTCCGGAGTCAACACAAGGCGGATTAACAATCCGCCGCAGGTTACCAACCTGCCCCACAAGTTTCTAGAATGTGATGCCCAACAACACGTCCGCCTGATTTTTCTTGAAACCAATATTCGGATGCGAGCCCCAGCGCGTGTACCGAACCTCCGGCGCCACCGAGACCCGGCCAATCTTCCATCGCACTCCGGCGCCAAACGATGCGCCGATGTCCAGGCCGGTCCAGTCCGACGTCTTGGATCTCACCGCGGAAGTATTGCCCGTACCCGTATTTCGTACGATAAACGTCTCGTCGCTTTCCGCCAGCGCATTGCGGAATGTATATCCGGTCAGAGCGAAGGGCTGCACTTTCGACTCCCTTCGAAAATAGTATTTGCCCAGCACGGGAAGCTCGAAGACGTTGAAGCGCGTGCGATCGGAAGATGAGACCAACGTGCTGCCGTCGCTGCCGAACGGGATCAGACCCGGCAG
>DATDHK010000020.1:0-6792 GCA_036521635.1 Bryobacteraceae bacterium
CGTCAATTTTCCCCTCGAAAACTACCTGGTGACCGAGGACACAACAAGCACCAAACCCGCTCAAATTATAGTATAGCGGCGGTGGCCGGTCAGGGTTTCATGTTCTTTCCGCTGATCTGCAAATCGAAGCCATCCGGATCCTTCACGTGGAAACTGTCCTCGGTGTCCGGACGTGGCGAAAGCCCGCGACGCTTCAATTCCGCTTCCACCGCGTTCTTGTCCCAATTGTCGATGGTGTAGGCGACGTGATTGATGAGCGGCGTCTTGACTCCTTCACGCGGATTGCGGGCAATGATGAATGAGTCGCCGAAGACCAGGCTGCACTGCTTTCCGTCGTCGTGCACGGGTTTCATCCCCATCAAGTCGACATAGAAATCGCGGGTCTTGGTGTAGTCGGCCACCACGTAAGAAATATGGTTGACGCTCAACGTCTTGAACCCTTTGCTTTCGGCCGCGGCTAGCGGGGTTGCGGCACCCGCCGCACTCGCAGCCAGCGCCAGACTCTGAATGAGCTGCCGCCGGTTCATCTTGCCTTGTTCGAAGTCCTGAAGTAGCTTCCCGATGATGTGTTCCATGCTGCTGCCTCCTTGACTGTCTACGTTAGCACTTCACTTCGCGGCAGTCTTTAGATTCCAGATCGCCACGCGAACCGAAGCCTGCCGGCGTCTGGGGCATGGCGAAAACGGATTAGCTTTTTGGTTGATGACCGTTGGTTCGCCGCTTGGTCCAGGAATCGATCAGCCGGTCGAGCTTGCGGTCGGTCTTACGCTGCGCCTCGGTCAAGGCCAGTAGTTTCTGGTCGATTTTGAAAAGTATCTTCATTCCGGTTTGGACCAGTTTGAGCGTCGCCGCCAGACGCTTGTCAAACTTGTCCATGCGTTTGTCAGCCTTGTCCATCCGTTCTTCCGCCTTGGCCATCCGTTCATCCACCTTGGCCATTCGCGCCTCGGACTTGGCCTGCATCTGCAGGATGAATTCCATGGTTCGTTCGACGTCCATCGCGTCTCAAGCATAGCAAGCGCTGCCAGTCTCGAAAAGCCAGCGCCAGCCTTGCGGCGCTGTGGTATCGTGAGCGAAGACAAATTTGGAAACTAGCCGATCTGTGCTTAATAAGGAGTGATTATGCAATTCCTGATGTCCGCCGTTTGCGTGCTCACGATATGGTCTGCCACCGGCTACGCGCAAACCAAGAAAGCGACCTCGCTAGTTGATTTCGAAATGATGACCTGGCCCGAAGTTAAGCAAGTCATCCAGCAAGGCAAGACCACCGCTCTCATCTACAACGGCGGAACAGAACAGCGCGGACCCCAGAACGTCAACGGCGGCCACACGCTCATGGGTCACGCCACGGTAATTGCCATCGCCGAAAAACTGGGCGATGCCATCGCCGCTCCGGTGATGCCTTTCTCCGTGAATAACGCAAATCCCGATCTGCCCGGCACCATCGGCCTCACCGGACCGCTATTCGCCGCGCTCAACGAGCAGGTGGCCGAGCAGATGATCAAGAACGGCTTCAAGAACGTGGTGCTCATGGGCGATCACGGCGGCGGACAAAAGGAACTTGGAGAAGTCGCCAAGAAACTGGACGAAAAATATTCGCCGCAGGGCATCCGCGTCGTGTTTTGCGACGAAGTGTACCAGAAGGCCCAGGACGATTTCGACAAATGGCTGGCTGCCAACAACTATCCGCCAAGCTCCCACGCTGGAATACCGGACACCTCGGAAATGCTGTATCTCGGCGGCGACAAGGGTTGGGTCCGCAAGGAACTGATCGCCACCGCCGTCGGCGATCCAGTACGGAAGCGAGGCGAAGCGCGTGATCCAAACGCCAAACGCATCAACAACGGCATCACGGGCGACGCTCGCCCTTCAACGCCGGAGCTGGGTAAGCGCGCCTTTGAAACGAAAGTCGCCTACGCGGTCGACGAGATTCATCGATTGCTGAATGGAAGCAAGCCGGCAGCCGCGCAATCGAACTGAGAGCCGGCGGAGCCTCGTTTCCGCGTCTACGCGGTGATCTAACTACTACACCTGAAAATGAGAGTTTTGCTCACCAATAATACGTTGAGCGTAAGAGCGGGCAGCGAACTTTACGTGCGCGACGTGGCAATCGAATTGATGCGCCGCGGGCATCATCCGGTTGCGTATAGCACCATATTGGGTCCGGTAGCGGATGAATTGCGCGCGGCTACGGTTCCCGTAATTCAGACTTTGGAAGCGCTGGGCGAGCCACCCGACATAATCCACGGGCAGCATCACTACGACGCGCTGGCGGCGATGATGTGGTTTCCGGAAACGCCCGCGATCTACTATTGCCATGGCTGGATTCCGCCTGAAGAAGCCCCGCTCCGGTTCCCTCGAATCCTGCGCTATGTCGCGGTCGACGAACTCTGCCGCGAACGGTTGATCGCCGAGGGCGGGATACCACCAGACCGGATCGAATTGATTCTGAATTTCTTCGACGAGCGGCGTTTCCTGCCGCGCCCGCCCCTGCCCGTTGCGCCGCGAGTGGCGCTGGCTTTTGCGAACGCCTTCGATGAGAATGCACTGCGGCCGTTGCGCGAGGCCTGTGAGCGATGCGGCGTCGAACTTCACTCCAGGGGAATTTCCGCGGGCGGTGCGGAGCCGGACCCCGGCGATCTGCTTCCCCGCTACGACCTCGTATTTGCAAAGGCGCGCGCCGCCATCGAGGCCATGGCTGTGGGAACCGCCGTGGTGCTGTGCAATCCGGGACGCTTGGGGACCATGGTGACCTCGGAAAACTTCGCTTCTCTGCGTATGCTGAACTTTGGCGTGCGAACTCTTTCGCGGCCTCTCACGGCGAAGCTTGTCGTGGAAGAACTGCAGCGCTACGACGCCTCCGATGCGGCGCAGGTCTCGGCTTTGGTGCGCGCGAATTGCGGACTGCAACCGGCAATGGATCGGATCGTCGGCCTATACGAACGAGTGCTGGTGGAGGCGCGGCGGTGTCCGCCCCATGTCTCGATCGAGTCCGATCGCGCCGTTGCCAGATATCTGGAAGACTCAACGCCTCTTTACAAGCAATCGGCGCTGACCCACGATCGCGATGTTTGGCGCCAGCGGTATCTCAACGCCCAGAAATCGCTTCAGGAAAAAGAGTCTGCGCTTTCAAATGCGCAAGAGCAGAAGGCTCTGTTGATGGAGCGTCGTACTGCGGCGGAGAACGCTCGCCAGGAACAGGCATCCCGTCTGAACGCGCTTTCAGAGGCACAAGCAGAGATACAAGAAGACCGGTCCCGATGGATGGACCGTTGTTCCGCGGCGGAAAGGGCTCAACAGGAACAGACATCCCGTCTGTGGGTACTAGAACGGGAAGGCCGCCTGGGAATGGACCGGTTGCAGGATGCTCAGAATCGCCTGGCTGAGAAAAATACAAAAGTGGCCGCTCTTGAACACGAGATCGAGTCGCTACGAAACTCGGCAAGTTGGCGGCTCACGCAGCGCGCGCTCCAATTCTGGCCGGTGCGAGTTCTATTCGGCCGCTGGATACGAGCGATCGCGCGGCGTCTCCAACGAAAGGCGATCTGAAGGCGGCGCGGCCTCACGGCGTCACGGTATCATTCGAGTATTGTCTGAATTCTGCTTAATTGTTTCCAATCCCTATGTTATTGTCTGATGTCTCCAACGCAGGCGCCGCGGATCTCGTGCGCGACGGGGAGTTTCAGACGTTGGGCTTCCTTTCCCACCCGTATCGCGGCATGCTGGTTTTCGTCGAATCTTCCCGGTTTCTTGCACGACTGGGCCGCACGCCGGAAGCTGTCTGCGCCATCACAACTCCGGACCTCGCCGGCAAAATGGATTTTACCGGCGGGCACGCTACCAGCGAAAACCCCCGGCGATCCTTCCATCTGATCCACTCGCATCTGGCCGCGCAAGGTTTCTATTGGACGGACTTCGATACGGAAATTCATCCGACCGCCTGCATTCATCCGCGCGCCTACGTTGCCGCGCGGAATGTCCGGATTGGCGCGCACACGAAAATCGAGCCGAACGCCACGGTTCTGGAACGTTCGCTGATCGGGTCGGAAGTTACGATTCGCGCGGGCGCCGTCATAGGATCGGTCGGATTCATGACCGTGCCATGCGGAGAGTCGAACGAAGAAATGGTCCACGCGGGCGGCATCTGGCTGGGTGACCGTGTACAGGTAATGTCAAACGCGGTGGTGGCCGCGGCGATATTTCACGACTCTACTCAGATCGGCGCTGGAGCGCTGGTCGGCAACTGCGCATTCGTTTCGCATGGCGTCCGCGTCGGCAAAGGATCGAGCATCGGCCACGGCGCGGTGGTCGCCGGCTACGTGGAAATTGGAGAGGATGTCCAGATCGGTCCGGGCGCAAGCCTGGTCAACGGCATTCGCATCGGACATCGCGCGCATGTAGCGGTAGGCAGCGTGGTCATCGGCAACGTGGAGCCGGAGCAGCGGGTGGCGGGCAATTTTGCAGTGGGCCACCGCGCGTTACTCAAACATCTGGTTTCGATTCGCTAGTGGCGCCAACGATCGCCTTCTGCCGTCTGCATTGTTACCGAGTTGGCAGGCCACAAAAAACGATGGCCTGCCCCACAGTCTGGCATACTATCACTGATCGTTTGGAGAAAAAGAAATGACCGCACGTCTGTTCGCCATCGCCGCATTGTTCACAGCAACCGTGTCCGCCCAACCCGGCCACGAAGCCGCTTTGAAGAATCTGAAATTCCGCGAAATCGGTCCCGCCATCATGGGCGGACGCGTCGACGACTTCGCCGTGGTCGAATCCGATCCGCGCATCATCTATGTTGGCTCAGCCGCCGGCGGAGTTTTCAAAACCGTCAATGCCGGCATGAATTGGGAACCGATCTTCGACGATCAGCCCAACTCCACCATCGGCGACATTGCCATCGCCCCGTCCGATCCTTCCGTCGTCTGGGTCGGAACAGGCGAGCCCAACAATCGCCAGAGTTCGTCGTGGGGCGCGGGCGTCTTCAAGTCGCTGGACGCGGGCAAAACCTGGACGTACATGGGTCTCAAGGACACTCACCACATCGGACGCATCGTCATACATCCCACCGATCCCAACATCGTGTATGTCGCCGCGCTCGGACATTTGTGGGGCGCCAACAAAGAGCGAGGCGTTTATAAAACCACCGACGGCGGCGCCACTTGGACGCAGTCGCTTTCCATCAACGACGACACCGGCGTATCCGATGTTGCAATCGATCCGCAGAGCTCCAACACACTTTATGCCGCGGCCTATGAGCGGCGCCGTACGGTCTTCGGATACAACGGCGGCGGACCGCACGGTGGACTATACAAAACAGTGGACGGCGGCCAGCATTGGACCAAGCTCATCAAGGGCCTGCCTGCCACCGGCGATATCGGCCGATGCGCCGTGGAAGTCTTCCGCAAGAATTCCAACATCGTTTATGCGCTGGTGGAACACGCCACCCTGGGCGGCGTCTATCGCTCCGACGACAAGGGCTTCAATTGGACCCGCATGAGCGAAACGAATCCGCGGCCGTCATATTACAGCCAATTGCGCATCGATCCAAACAACGACCACAAAATTTGGGTCCTGGGCGCGCCTCTGTATCTTTCCGAAGACGGCGGCAAGACTTTCCGCCAGGATCGCGCGGCGAAGATCCACACGGATTTTCACGCCCTGTGGATCGATCCAGCCGATTCGGACCATGTCGTTCTCGGCTCCGACGGCGGCATAACGATCACTCACGACAGCGGCCGCAATTGGGATTACGTCAATAACATTCCAATCGGCCAGTTCTACGAAGTTGCCTTCGACATGCAGAAGCCGTATCACGTTTGCGGCGGATTGCAGGACAACTATTCCTGGTGCGGGCCCAGTGCGAGCCTGATCACGCAAGGCATTTCCAACGACGAGTGGATCAACATCGGCGGCGGCGACGGCTTCGATACCCGCATGGACCCGACCGATTCGAACATCGTCTACACCGAATCGCAGGACGGTAATCTTCTGCGGCGCGATTTGCGCACCGGTGAATCGCGTTCCATCCGGCCGATCGAGGATAACGACAAAGCCCCGCGCTACCGCTTCCAGTGGAATTCGCCCGTAGTGCTTTCATCTTACGATGCGAAGACGCTGTACTATGGCGGCAACCATTTGTTCAAGTCCACCGATCGCGGCGACTCGTGGCAGCGGCTGGGTCCCGATCTCACCACGGGCATTGAGCGCGACAAACAGCCCATCCTGGGCAAGGTTCCCGATAAGGACACGCTGTCGCGTCACGACGGCGTTCAAAATTTTCCGTGCGCGACAACGGTCGCCGAATCGCCGGTACGCGCGGGCGTGCTTTGGGTAGGAACCGACGACGGCAATCTGCAAGTAACGCGCGACGACGGCAAGACGTGGGCCAACGTCGTGGGCAAAGTGCCGGGCTTGAAAAAGGGCGCGTACGTTGCGAAAGTGGAAGCCTCGCACAAAGACGAGGGCGCCGCCTACGTTGCGTTCGACAACCACCGCGCCGACGATTTCGCGACATACCTCTACATGACGACCGATTACGGGCAGACCTGGAAGCGCATCACCAACGGAATCCCCGAGGAAGCCGGCACCGTGCACGTGGTGCGCGAAGATCCCAAGAATCCGAATCTCTTATTCGCCGGCGCCGAGTTCGGCCTGTTCGTTTCGTTCGACCGCGGAACGAAATGGGAACGCATGAAAAATGGACTCCCCACCGTTCCCGTGGACGACATTCAGATCCATCCCCGCGAGCACGACTTGATCCTCGGCACCCACGGCCGCTCCATCTGGATCATG